>JAYEHQ010000065.1:0-12276 GCA_034659595.1 Campylobacterota bacterium | reverse complement strand
ATAGCTGGAGCGATATAATGAAAAAATTATACATATTAAGTACTGGAGCTGGTGGTACTGAGTATATCACTACACAAGCACTTGATGCATTGGATGAGTGTGAAGTGGTAGTTTCATACACAAAATACGCAAAAGAATTAAAAGAGTTGATAGGTGAAAAAGAGTTATACACTTCTGGTATGACTCATGAGATAGATAGATGCCAACAAGCCATAGAGTTTGCTAAAGGTGGTAAAACTACTTGTATCATATCAAATGGTGATGTAAATGTGTTTGGTATGGCTACTTTGATAGTTGAACTTGTAGATGAGCAAAACTTGTGGGAGGAGATAGAAGTTATATCTATCGCTGGTGTTACATCATTTTTAGCAACTGCATCAAGTGTTGGCGCACCAGTGTCACAAGACTTTGCTGTTATCTCACTATCTGATAGACTTACAGATATAAACATGATAGATAAAAGAGTAAAAAATGCTTTAGATGCTGATTTTATCATAGGTATCTATAACCCAAAATCAAAAACAAGAACACAACCTTATCTTAATTTTTTAGATGCACTAAACGAGTGTGATGAAAAAATCGCTATCATCGCTTCAAATGTAGGTAGAGAAAAAGAATCTATAAATATCACAACCACAACTGATTTGATAACACAAGGTTTAGAGCATCCAGATGTATCTATGTCAACTTTGATAATGATTTGTAACTCAAACACTCGCCTAACTTCAAATGGAAAAGTTTTAACACCGAGAGGTTATTTGAAAAAATACGAGATGGATGGTAGTATTAAGTAGATGTTTTCCTTTTGTATATCTGCAACAGCATCAAATCAAGGTAAAACAATCTTAACAACTGCCCTACTTTATCATTTTAAAAAATCAGTGCGACCATTTAAAATAGGACCAGACTATATAGACCCCCAATTTCATAAGATAGTTTGTAAAACTGATAGTGTAAATCTTGATAGTTTCATAATGAATGAACCTCAAGTAAAATGGCTTTACAATGAGTATAGTGATAAAAAAGTCTCTATACTTGAGGGAGTTATGGGTTTTTATGATGGGGATAACAAAGGTTGTAGTGCTTATAGTGTAAGTAAACTTTTAAATATACCAACTATACTTTTACTAGATGCTAGTGGTAGTTATATAACTATTAGTGCTATTTTAAAAGGGTTGCTTTCATATAAAGATGACAACACTATAAAAGGCATAGTTTTAAATAATGTATCTTCTATAATGCACTTTGAACTAATCAAGTCTATCATAAATAAAGACCATCCTACTATAGTGGTATTGGGTTGGATAAAGAAAAACCTAACAAGTTTAAGTGATACACATCTTGGACTTAATTTAAAAAATCTAAATATCATAGAAAAGATAAGTAAAGAAGTTTTAGAACATATAGATATAGATAAACTAAAAAAATTAGGCAAAAGTAAAAAAGTAAAAAACAGAACCTATCCATTTGATAAAATCAAAAAAATAGATAAAAAGCTAGTCATTGTAAATGATGAAAATTTCTCTTTTTTATATTATGATAATTTGAAATTTCTAAAAGAGATTTTCAGAAAAGTTGTCATAATTGATTCTACTAAAGATGAAAAAATCCGAAAAGATGCAGATAGTGTATATATTTGCGGTGGATATGTGGAAACAAAAGAAGCATATAAAAAGATACAAAACTCTATAAAATTTAAAAAATCACTAATTAAACATTCTAAACATAAAAATATTTATGCAGAGTGTGCAGGGCTTTTATATCTTGGAAATAGAGTTGATTCTAAAAAGATGAGTGGAATTTTAGATGTTGATTTTACACAAGATATTAGATTTAATAGACTTGGGTATTACTATAATGAAGTTGATATAAAAGGTCATAGTTTTCACTACACAAAAGCTATAGATGATAAAGATGGGTTCGATATATTATCTAAAAATAAAAATGGTATTGGTAAAATCGGAAGTTGGCAAAGTGAAAATAAAAAAGTATTTGGAACTTATTTACATACTATGTTTAGAAATAATATTGAGTTAGTTAACGATAGGTTGTAGATGGAGATTAAACTCCATCTACTCTAAGAAGTTTAGTTTCCCCAACCATTAAATCAACAGTCATACCTATTCTTTTAAATACACTCTCTTGTCTGTATTCAATATTATGTTTTCTACAAACCTCTTTTACAAGTGGTTGCATTGCTTGATAATAGCTAAGTGGCATATTTGGAAATAGATGATGTTCTACTTGGTAGTTTAAGAAACCATGTAAAAAGTCTATCCAATCTGAACCAGTGTTATAGTTTACACTACCCATAATTTGTCTTAAGTAAAACTCACCTTGAGATTTATGAGGCTCACTAAATTGATAAATATCACCAGCAGAATGATTAGGTACAACCACTAAAAATGAGTGAAGATTTGCATAAGCTTCAGCAATAAGCATAACTATAAGTGCAGTTAATATAGCATCTAAACCAAGTGGAAAAAACAGAAGTGGAATCCCAACAAATCTAACTAACCCATATGGCAAATAAGACTCTTTCCATAATTTCATACCTAGTTTATTTGTAGGTAAGTAATTATAATCTTTTATCTCCTCTTGCTTATTTTTTCTTCTTTTTTTATTCTCTAAAATTCTCATTGTATTTGGAGCGTAGTAAGTAAATTTCCATGTAGCAGCAAATACATAAACAAACACTCTTCTCAACCACATTGGAGTTTTTGACTGAATTAACCATTGCATATTTCTCTCAACATTATCTGGATCATCATCTTCAGCTAAATGATAGTGATGCATAATATTATGTTCATACTCCCAAGCTTCAGGTTTTATCCAATCTAACCAATCAAGGTATCTTCTATTGCCTCTAGCATAACCAGATTTTTTAAACTCATTTGGAATATTTGGAATCTTATCGTATCCACCGTGCATTACTGGGTGAGCAACATTTGCCCAATGTCCAACATTTCCAACACCAATAAGAATAGCAGAAAGAATAGCTAATGCCCAAAATGCTAAACCATCAAGACCGATAGAAAGTTCTAGTCCAGTTACAACAAACAACATGAAAAATCCAGATACACTAAATGCTCTTGACCAAGTATGCATCTTCTTTACATGCAAATAGTCTTTATAAGCTGGCTTACCTATAGTTTTTTTAATATCTTCAATATCTTTTTGAAGTTGAGCTTGATCAATATCTTTATAATCTGCATAAACATGATCATCTGGTAATTTATCAAAATTCTTTGAATATATAGTTGAATCTGTTTTATTTTCCTCTTCTTTAGCAAGTCTTTCTTGTTCTGCCCAAATTCTTTCTTGTTCTGCAATCTCTTCTGCTTCTTCAGTAGAAACTATAGCTTCTCTAGCTTCTCTTTGTGCTAGGATTTCATCTAGTGATTTTTGCTCTGTATTTGACAAAATATTCCCCTTATTATGTGATTTATTTATTATTCTCATTATATGTAAAAATACTTAAAAATAGTTTTATTTTTTATTTTTTATTTTTATTTTAGAATAGAAGATGAAATTATATACATACTTAAGAAGATTTTTTAATGTAATACAAACAGCATTTTAGATAAAATGCAACAATTATATTAAACAACTACTGGAGATTTAATGGACGCTGCCAAATATATTTGGATGAATGGTGAGTTTGTTGCATGGGATGATGCTAAAATTCATGTTCTTTCACATACTCTACACTATGGAAATGGTGTAATAGAGGGAACAAAAGCTTATAAAACTGATAAAGGTTATGCAATATTTAGACTTGATGAGCATACTAGAAGATTAAAAGAATCTGCAAAAATGACTCTTATTGATATTCCTTATTCTGTTGAAGAGATGAATCAAGCTCAGATAGATTTGGTTAAGAAAAATGAATTTACAGGTGATAATGTATATTTACGCCCTTTTGCATTTTTAGGGTATGGTGTTATGGGTGTTTATCATAAAGATGCTCCTGTTGAAACTGTTATGAGTGCTTGGGAATGGGGTGCATACCTTGGTGAAGAGGGTCTTATGAAAGGTATCAAACTCAAAATTGCTTCTATGACTAGACCTGCAAATACTTCAAACATGGGTAAAGCAAAAGCTACTGCTAACTACCTAAACTCTCAAATGGCTAAATTTGAAGCTATTGATTGTGGTTATGATGAAGCATTACTTTTAGATGATCAAGGTTATGTAGCTGAAGCTAGTGGAGCTTGTTTCTTTATGGTAAAAAATGGTGAGCTTATAACTCCACCAAATGATAACTCTTTAGCATCTATCACTCAAAAAATGGTCATAGAGATGGCTGAAGATTTTGGTATAAAAGTCACTCGTCGTCGCATCACTCGTGAAGAGGTTTATGTAGCTGATGAGGCATTTTTAACAGGAACTGCTGCTGAGATTACTCCTATAGCAAATGTAGATGCAAGAGAGATTGGATGTGGAAGTCGTGGAGAGATGACTGAAAAAATTCAAAGCACTTACTTTGATATAGTGTTTGGTAGAAATAAAAAATACAATCACTACTTAACTTATGTAGATGAAAAATAAAATGAAGGATAATATACTTATGGCATCAGATATGAATGACTACTTTAACAAGAAAAAATCAGAAAATGGAGGGTCTAGTAAAAAACCTTTCGGTGGCTCAGGCGGTGGAAATGGTGGCGGTAAAGGTCCAGAACTTCCAAAGATAAATTTTAATTTTAGTGGTGGTAAAGGTGGAATCATTTATTTTATCATTGCTATTGTTCTTATGCTTGTTTTAGCAAAACCTTTTACTATTATCGAAGAGGGTGAAAGAGGAATTTTGAGTACAAATGGTAAGTATCAAGATCAAGCATTACTTCCTGGTCTTCACTTTATCATACCTGTAATCCAAAAAGTTTATGTAGTTGATACTCGTGTTCGTATCATTAACTATGCTTCAAAAATAGAGATGAGTGTTGGTAAAGCTGGCATTACTGCTAAACCTGCTATTACAGTTCTTGATAAGCGTGGTCTTCCAGTTTCTATAGAGCTTACTGTTCAGTATAGACTTAACTCTCAGTTTGCTGCTCAAACTATCTCTAACTGGGGATTCTCTTGGGAAGATAAAATCATAAATCCAGTTGCAAGAGATGTTGTTCGTAATGTTGTTGGTAAATATGATGCAGAATCACTTCCACAACTTAGAAATAAAATAGTAGCAGAGATAGATGAAAGTATAAGAAAAAAAGTAAATGGACTTGAAAATACACCTGCTAACTTAGAGTCTATTCAACTTCGTGAAATTATCTTACCTAAAAAAGTAAAAGAACAGATTGAAAATGTTCAAGTTGCAAAACAAGAGGTTCAAAGAGCAGAACAACAAGTTCAACGAGCAAAACAAGATGCACTTAAAAGAGCTGCTGAAGCTGAGGGTATCGCTCAAAAGAAAAGAATTGAATCACAAGGTATAGCAGATGCTATCACTATAGAAGCTGAGGCAACAGCAAAAGCCAACTTATTAATCTCAAAATCTTTAACAAGTAAACTTTTACAGTTAGAGCAGATAAAAGTACAAGGTAAGTTTAATGAAGCACTTAGTACAAATAAAGATGCAAAAATCTTCTTAACTCCTGGTGGATCAACTCCAAATATCTGGGTTGATACTAAAAATATTCAAAAAATAACTACGGCTCAATAATGCAAAATGCTGTAGATAGAGTTGATTGGGAGAAGTGTGAACTTCTTCCAGTTATAGTTCAAGACAATGCCAACAATGAAGTTCTTATGATGGCCTATATGGATAAAGAAGCACTTGAACTTTCTTTATCAACTAAAATAGCTCATTATTTTTCCCGTTCAAAGCAACGCATTTGGAAAAAAGGTGAGACTAGTGGTCATACACAAGAGATACACTCTTTTAGTTTAGACTGCGATAATGACACTTTACTTATAAAAGTTACTCAAAATGGTGTAGCTTGTCATACAGGTAGGCGTTCATGTTTTTTTACAGAGCTTGAGAGTGGTGAAAGTAACTCAGAAGTAAAAGTAAATAGTGAAGCTATGTATGGAGTGATAGATACTCTTTATCATACTATACAAGAGCGTAAAAATGCAGACCCATCAACTTCATGGACAGCAAAACTTTTAAGTAAAGGTGATAACACCATTCTTAAAAAAGTTGTAGAGGAAGCTGGAGAATATTGTTTTGCACATAAAGACAACGATGAAAAAGAGATGGTTTATGAAGCTGCTGATTTGACATACCACATGTTAGTTGCACTTGCTTCAAAAAATATTTCACCTGATAGAATTAAACAAGAGTTAGCTTCAAGATTTGATATGAGTGGGATAGCTGAAAAAAACTCACGAAAAAACTAAAGCTTCTTAATCGATGAAATTTAACATTACTAAATTTATAGATAATCTAATCACTTACGATTATATACTTTTTGGTAGTGTTTTTGTTATTTTCATTATTTTTATTATACTAGCTATTATTTTAAGAAAAAAGCTCGGTTTAGCTATTTTCTTAGTATTAATAGCATTTTCAACACTTCTTATTGGTCCAACTATTGGGTATATACAACTACATAAATATCTATTTAAAAATACTATAACAATGACATCTCAAAAAAAACTAGAATTTACACAAGCACTTATCGTAAATGGAACTTTAACAAATGAATCAAAATTCAATTTTGAACAATGTAAGATAAAAGCTTCTATTTATAAAATTACTACTAATGAATATAAAAATTATTTAATGAAATTTAAACCATTTAAAAAAATGTCAATTTATGAAGAAGATATAAAAATAGGTGAAACAATAAATTTTAAAATGATTGTTGAGCCTTTTACTTATTCTAAAAAATACGATATTTCTTTAAAAGGGGATTGCAAATGACATTATTTAATATTTGGCACTATCTCGTTATATTAGTTTTTATCTTGATACTTATAGGTGGAATTAGAATATCTTTGAGACAAGAAAAAAAGAAGATGATATATTCAATGTTATTTTCAGTTACTCTTGTTACTACTGTTATAGGGGTATTTTTTCTATTTATAGTTGATAAATATACAAAAGAAGTGGAACTACATAAACTAAAAAACAAAAGATTATTGAGTTCTGAAAAAATCATCTATAGTGGTATGGTTAAAAATACTGGTGGATATGCAATAGGTGAAGTGACATTTAAGATAAAACTTGTAAGTAGAGGTAGCATTAGCGGTAAAGCAAAAACTGGAGTATTTTATAAATCTAGTGGTTTTTTTGATATGTTTTCTAATACGCCTAGTGGATCAAAAGGTTCTAATACCATGACAAAAGAATTTGTTGTTGCTAAAAACTTAAAACCAGGTCAAGCAAAAATGTTTAGAGTTTATTTTGATTTTCCAGCAAATTTTAGAAATGTATCTGAATATGCAAAGGTTTATGGACACTAATAAAATACAGCTAACCAAATAGTTTTTTGATTTGGTGCTGTCCATGAAACTTTGTGCTTAGTATGTGCAGGTATATTTATATAATCACCTGCTTTTAGCCTTATATCTTTATCTTCAAATGATAAGATAGCCTCACCCTCCAAAACGATAACCCACTCATTTTCATCTTGATCATACCATCCAAAACTAGGAGAAGTATGACCATCTGAAACTATGCGTTCTATCTTAATAGCATCCGTTGAAACTATATTCTCTAATAGTTCACTTTTAATCTCATTTGGAATATTTTCAAATATGTTAATATTTTAATCCATAAGGTTTAAGTGCATTATTTAAGTTTTTTATTTGTGTGTTTTTATTTCTACACCATAAAGGTGCTAAAAGTGAATCATCATCAATACCAGCTGTAACTCTTTGAACTGATACATTTTTTGGCTTAATTAAAATAGATTTTATAAAAATATCTAAATAATTTTTTTCATTAATTGGTGTAAATTCACCTTTTATAAATTGATTAGCTAATGCTGTTTTTTTCACCACATATAAAGGATGATATTTCACAGAATCTATACCCCATGAGTAAGCTTGTTTAGAAGTTTCTAACATCATCTCTTGTGTTTCATCTGGTAATCCAAAGATTAGATGTCCACATACATTTAAACCAACTTTTTTAGACTTTAAAATCCATTCTTTTACATTTTGGCTACTATGTCCACGATTTATTTTTTCTAGCGTTTCATCATAAACTGACTGTATTCCAAACTCTATCCATATCTCTTTATCTTTGTTTAGTTCAGCTAAATATTCTAAAGTTTCATCAGTTATACTATCTGAACGAGTACCAACACTAAGCCCAACTACATTATCAAAAGTTAAAGCTTTATCGTAAAGTGCTTTTAAAGTTTCAAAAGGAGCATAAGTATTTGTAAAAGATTGAAAATAAACTAAAAATTTCTCAGCTCCATATTCATTTGATTGTCGCTTTGATATTGCATAAAATTGTTGTTCTAATTGTAATAATTGCTTTTCTAAGAAAGGATTTTCTTTTGAATCAAGATTTAGATGAAACCCTTTTAACTCTTTAGTTTCATCTGTACTTGCCGAAAATGAATCATTTTCACAAAAAGTGCATCCACCTTTTGCAATAGCTCCATCAATATTTGGACAAGTAAAACCTGATATATTTATACCAACTTTATAGACTTTACAACCAAACTTATCTTTTAAGTAATTACCATAAGTAAATATTTGTTCCATCTAAATTATATATTTTCCAGTAAAACAAGCGGTACAATAATTTTCATCTTTATCTGCACCTACACTTCTAAGTAGTGCATCCTCATCAATATATGCCAATGAATCAGCCTGTATATACTTACAAATCTCATCTTCACTCATTTGCGATGCTATAAGATTCTCTTTATCTGGTGTATCAACTCCATAAAAACATGGGTCAGTTGTTGGAGGTGAAGATATTCTCATATGAACTTCTTTTGCCCCTGCTTCTTTTAACATTTTTACAATTCTTAATGAAGTTGTCCCACGAACTATACTATCATCTATAACCACAACTATTTTATCTTTTATTATATTAACCATAGGAGATAGTTTCATTTTAACTTTCAAATCACGCATCTCTTGAGTTGGTTCAATAAATGTACGACCAATATAATGATTACGTATAATTCCCATCTCATAAGGGATACCACTCTCTTGAGAGTACCCTATAGCTGCTGGAACTCCACCATCTGGAACAGGTATAACAATGTCCGCTTTAACAGGTTTAACTTTAGCTA
Organism: Campylobacterota bacterium; assembly: GCA_034659595.1. Lineage (GTDB taxonomy): Bacteria > Campylobacterota > Campylobacteria > Campylobacterales > Sulfurimonadaceae > Sulfurimonas. Next base: position 3,064 of record JAYEHQ010000065.1, on the reverse strand, counting down.
ACTCTTTACCCATCTCTTTTCTAGTTTTATACACATTTTGACCAAATACATTAGAATCTGGTCTTGCAAAATATACATACTCAAATATACAATGTTTTGGTGTTGGTTCAAGAACTTGAATACTCACTGGTTCACAATCTTTTTCAAATATAAGAAGTTCACCTGGTTTAACATCACGAATAAACTCTGCACCAACTAAATCAAAAGCACAAGTCTCAGATGCTACGATATAACCACCATTTGATAATTTACCTAGACTTAAAGGTCTAAAACCATGTCTATCACGCATAGCAAACATTTTTGTTCTACTCAAAAATACAAGTGAAAATGCACCTTCTATCTTTGTTACAGCATCTATAATTCTGTCTAAAAGTTTATCTTTTTCACTTTTAGCTATAAGGTGTATAAGATTTTCCGTATCCATAAATGTTTGAAAAATAGCACCTTTTTCAATCAATCTATCTCTTATCTCTTGAGCATTTGTCAAGTTGCCATTATGAACAATCGCCATTTCACCTAAATCATATCTAGCAAAAACTGGCTGTGCATCTAGTATAGAATCATCTCCAGCAGTTGAGTAACGAGTATGACCAATAGCAGAAGAACCTTTTAGCGTTTGTAGTTTTTCTTCATTAAAAACACGAGTAACTAAACCACGATTTTTGATAGTGTGAAGCTTTTTTTCATCAGCAGAAGAGATTCCTGCGGCTTCTTGACCACGGTGTTGAAGTGAGTGAAGAGAAAAATAAGCTAGTTTAGAAGCTTTTTCATGACCAAAAATTCCTACAACAGCACATTTTTCATTCATATTTTCGAGCAAAATATTTTCCTTGATAGATATTTATAGATGCTATTATACTCTAATTAGCTTATAATTTAAAGATTTTTTATTGGAACTATAATTGCTAGTTTAATAAAAAACTATATAAAGGGAAGGTTATGAATATTGTTTTAGATGATAATATTATTCGTATAACTACTCAATTTGATACACTTAACAGTAAGTGGATGAAAGATTTTTTAAATCATCACTACCGTGGTATGCTTTTTTTACAAAATGCTGTATTAGTTTTTAAGAATGAAGCACTAAGAAGTATTAGGGAAGAATTTCTACTCCATGCTAGTCAAGATTTAGCAAGTAAAAATGAATTTTCTTATGAGTTCTTTCAACGCTCTTTGATTAAATGTGCTTCCAGACCTATAAGGATAGAATTAGATAAAATTCAAGAACCACAAGAGGTAAAAGTAAATCTTTATGTATATGATAGAGATACTGTTTTAATATCTCTTCGCACTCCAAATGCTTGGGTTATAAACTATTTTCGTTCACAACTACAAGTCTATGTTGAAAAAGGCACAGATGTTAGTTTGGTTTTAGATGTTAGTGATTATAAAGCAAAAGCCAGATTAGATAAAACTTTAAATAAACGATATATTTTACATTATGAAATTAAGTATATTTATGATAATCATTTTATTAGTAAACTTTATAGTGACTTTTCATCATTTAGTTTTGGTAATTTAGCTAAAAATGATTTTATAGATAAAAACACTCAATTTTATACAGTTTTAGAGTGTCCAGTTGGAGCTTCTAAAGAGATTTTAAAAAGAAATTATAGAAAGTTAGCAAAAATATACCATCCCGATAAAGTATTGCATGAAAAACCAAATATGTTAAATCACTATACTCAAAAGTTTCAATTGCTTCAAGAAGCTTATAGTATTTTAAAAGAGGTATCGTAAGAGGGCTGTTGTTTAACTAATACAGCAAAATCTTCACAACTATAAAGAGCTAAATCTTTACCTTGTATTTGTGACAACTCTTTAGAAAATCCCCTCTTTGAAAATAGTGCTATTTGGTTTGGTGTTAATCCAAGCATCTCACATTTTTGTTTTATTTTTCGTAACTCTTTTTTATTTATTTTATGATTACGCCATTTACATTCAGCTACATATACCTTTTCATCATGAGTAATAGTAAGAATATCTATTTCAACATTTCTATCCCAGTAACTTCCTGAACTAATTATTTGAGCATCTCTTAAATGATAGTTAAGTAAAACTTCTGAAAGCTCTTCAAAAATCAAACTTGTATAACTATTTTGTTTTTTTTGAAAATTATCTAAAAATCTTACAAAATAACCATCTTTTATATCTTGTATATAAGGAGTTACAAAATAAAACCAAAATCTAACAAATGGATGATTAAAAAGTACTTTATGTGAAATTCTATACCGAGCTAACTCTTTTTTTAATTTACCTTTTGGGTTAAGCATTCTAGCAGGTGTTTCTCTTGAGTATTCAATCTGAACAATACCTTTATTTGCTAAGTATTCTAATGCTTCACCACCATTTTGATTATTTAAGTTTGCTCTATTAAATGCTGAAAAAATTTTTCTATCTCCAACTGCTAAAGCACGAAGTAATCTTTTGTTATATTTGTTTTGCATTGTAAGTTGTTGTATTTTTTCATTATATTCATAAAAATTTTCTAAGATAATCTCTTGGATAAGATAAGTTATTGATTTACTTATATCTATTTCTACATCAAGACCACCAAAAATTGAGAAATATTCAATCTGAGATTCCATATCATCTGGATAATTTGTAAAGTAAAATAAACGAAATTGTTCTAGTAGATTACAGTGTGTCATAATCACATTTTAACATAACTTTCTTTTTTTGGAACATAACTTGCTACGAGAATATTAATATATTTTAAAGGATTAAGTTATGGGTTTTAGAATAAACACAAATATTGCTGCAATGAATGCACATGCAAATTCTTCTGCGAATAACCGCTCGATAGATAATTCACTAGAAAAATTAAGTTCTGGTCTTCGTATTACTAAAGCGGCTGATGATGCTTCTGGTCTTGCAATTGCGGATTCACTTCGTTCACAAGCTTCTGGTTTAGGTCAAGCTATCAAAAATGCGAATGATGGTATCAACATCATTCAAATTGCTGATAAAGCGATGGATGAACAAACAAAAATTTTAGATACTATTAAAACTAAAGCTATCCAATCAGCTGAAGATGGTCAGACTAGAGATTCAAGAAAAG
>JAYEHQ010000064.1:0-2527 GCA_034659595.1 Campylobacterota bacterium | reverse complement strand
AGCTTCCAATTTATGAAGCAGAGGGAAAAGATATTGAAGATTTATTTCCTTGGAATGTTGAGTTAAAATAAGACTAAAAGTAGAAACTGTTTACTTTGCTAGATGGGGTTTACTTGGGGCTTACTTTCATACTATCTCCATATAAATTATAATTAATCAATTATAACAAAGTATAGTAAAAATTCCTATTTTAAAAAATAATAACAATACTCCAAATTACCATCTTTACCTGTAAGTTTTGATGGTGACTTTTGCATCAGTTTCCAACCCTTAAGTTCACAAGCATCTTCAAACTTTATCATTGCATCTTTTATAGCTTTTTTGTCTATGACTACACCATTTTTATCTCGTTTTATACCACGACCCACCTCAAACTGTGGTTTAAAAAGTAATATAATCTTATTCGATGCTAGTCTATCTACATCATCAAGTATATAAAGCAAAGATATAAAAGCTACATCACTAACCACTACGCCAAACTTTTTATCACTTTGAAATTTTCTTATATCTGTGTTTTCATATGAGTGAACTCTGGCATCACTTCTTAGAGTTTCATGAAGTTGGTTTGAGCCTACATCTACAGCACTTACCTCTTTTACACCTCGTTCTAGTAGCACTTGTGTAAAACCACCTGTAGATGAGCCTATATCTAAACACGAAGTATCTGTTATGTCAAGGTTTAGTTCGTTTAAAAACTCATTTAGTTTATGAGCTGAGCGACTTACATAGTTGTCGTGTTCACCAACTTCTACATTAGCATCTATCTCAACTTTAAAAGATGGTTTTGTGATTATTTTGTCATCCACTTTAACAAGTGAGTTTTTTATATGCTCTTGTGCTTTTGTTCTACTAGATGCTAAATTATTTTCAACTAAAAAGTTATCAAGTCTAATCATTAATCTATCTATCTTTCAATATTACTTCAAGCTCAGAGATACTAAGCGATGTAATGATACTAATAGTCTCAATATCTAAACCTTGAGCAAACGATTTCTTAGCAATTTCTAAAGTATTTTCTTTTTTACCTTTAATTTTTCCAATCACATAAGTAGATTCATAAGCACTAGCTTGGTCATGCAAAGATGTTAAATAGTTATCATAATCTACCCTTTCATCATCTTTCATTTTTAAATAATCCAATGTTTCTTTTGCTTTTGCTAAACCTTTAGCTTTTGGATTATCTGGTATCTCTTCATTTTTTAGAAAGTTTATCCATTCATCTAATGTGTCTTTTGAAGTATCATTGAAATTTTTGATTTTTATTAGATAAAACTCTGGAAATATTTTTTCAACTTTGCTTGTTTTGTATAACTCTTCTTGATCTTCATTTAGTTGTAATAGACTTTTATTGTGTAGTCCTATAAAGTTTGTAGTACCTTTGTATATATAATCATCACCATTTCCAAAGTCAAAGTATAAAATAGATATTGATATTATTTTAGTAACTTTTGAATATGATTCTGACTCTTTCATATGTTCTACTATAGCTTTACTTGAAGCATAAAGTATGCGTTGCATATAGTCCATCTCTCTATCGTATTGAATCTCAATAAGAACTATCTCTTCTTTTTGATTTTTTACTTTTATATCAAGTCTGTTGAATTTATCATTTTTTTCATCTTGATTAGATTCACTTTCTAATATTTCTAAAATAGTTATATCTTCAAAAAGTAGCTCACTTAAAAAACCTTCTAAGATTTCAAAGTTTGCTTTGCTTCTTAAAATTCTTTTTATTGCCCAATCGAAACTTATTAGTTTTCTTATTTGCATTTTTTACCTTTATAGTTTATTTATTCATAAAAATATTCAACTATTTTTTGTTTATCACTATTTACCATATCAGTAATTTCATCATTTTCAATTTCACCATTTTCGTCTAATTCAAAATGTTTGCTTTCATTATTTTCCGCATTATATTTTCCAATTGTAATAGAATATTTTATATATCTTTCTCTATTTTTATTACGATCGGTAGAAGAATGAATGGTTAAATAATATTCCATATTAATTTCATTAAGAAAATCTTTTGCTTTATTTTCTATATTTTTCTTTTCATTCCATACTTTTAATAACTCATTTTTATAGTTTTGAATTATTTCTTGTATTTTACTATTTAATTTAAATATTTCATCACTATTATCTTTTATAATATTTCCATCTATATCTAAAACTAATTCATTTTCTGATGTATAATCTAATAAAGAAATTGAAAATCTTGGTAAATCATAGTGCGAATACATAATAATCTTAAAATTAGAATTAATATAAAATAATTCTCTCTGTATTTTATTTTCAATTATTTTCAAATCTATTGTATTGTTTATAGATTTTATTTTAATTGAATCTCCATCTAGTTTTTTAGGTAAATTTATATACTCTATTGAGCCACTTGCAGATTAGCAAAAACAACCCACAATTTAAGCTAATTTAAATTTTAAAAAAGCTGAAATCAAACCTTAAATGTTATAATAATTTACAACAAAAATCTAACAGAAAAGAGATTCAGCTTATGTCTAAAATTATATCA
>JAYEHQ010000063.1:0-39374 GCA_034659595.1 Campylobacterota bacterium | reverse complement strand
ACAAACATTCGAGGTATTTATACAAAACTCTTGTGATATAAGCAGTGAGAGTAAAAAGATACATGGGATAAGGGAAGTTGATTTAGTTGATGCTAAAACAACTATGGAAGCTATACCAGAGTTTTTAGAGTTTATTGGTTCAAGACCGTTAGTTGGGTATTACTTAGAATTTGACATAGCTATGATAAATAAGTATGTAAAACCTATGTATGGGATAATACTTCCAAATGAAACTATAGAGGTCTCTGAAATTTACTATAATCAAAAAATCAAGTTTATACCACAAGGAAACATTGATTTAAGGTTCGATACAATACTTCAAAATTGCAAAATACCAAATATGGGTGCGCATAATGCGGTCAATGATGCAATCATGACGGCTATGATATATTTAAAATTAAAAGATAAGGAAAGATGATGTCAAAACCAGTTTTTAAACCAAATAAAGAGTTTGCTAAAAACGCAGCAGTTAAAAATATGTGTGAGTACCAAGAGTTACAAGATTGGGCTACTGAGGATTATGAGGGTTATTGGGGTCATTTTGCAAAAGAGAAAATTGATTGGATTGAACCATTTTCAAATGTTTTAGATGAATCAAAAGCACCTTTTGTTAAATGGTTTGATGGTGGTAAACTTAATGTTGCTCATCAATGTATAGATAGACATTTAGATACTCGTAAAAATAAAGCTGCGATAATTTTTGAGGGAGATAGAGGTGATGTTCAGACTATTACATATTTAGATTTATATAAGAATGTAAATAGATTTGCTAACTTACTTAAAGAAGATTTTGGAGTTAAAAAAGGTGATAGAGTTGTTATCTATATGCCAATGATTCCAGAAGCTGCCTATGCGATGTTAGCTTGTGCTAGAATTGGTGCTATCCATAGTATAGTATTTGGTGGATTCTCAGCAGAAGCACTTAAAGACAGAATCGAAGATGCAGAGGCTAAAGTAGTTATCACAGCTGATGGAGCTTATAGAAAAACTAAGCCATATATGTTAAAGCCGGTTGTAGATGCTGCTATCACTGAGACTTCACCAGTTGAGAAAGTTCTTGTTGTTGAGAGAAATAATGAAGATATAGAGTGGGTAGCTGGAAGAGATTACTCTTACAATGAACTTATAAAAAATAAATCAGCTGTATGTGAAGCTGAAGTGATGGATGCTGAAGATCCACTTTTCTTACTTTACACATCAGGAAGTACGGGTAAACCAAAAGGTGTTCAGCATAACTCTGCTGGTTATATCCTTTGGGCTCAGATGACTATGGAGTGGGTATTTGATGTAAAAGAGAATGACACTTACTGGTGTACTGCTGATGTTGGTTGGATTACAGGTCACACTTACATTGTTTATGGTCCACTTGCAATGGGTGCTACTACTGTTATGTTTGAAGGTGTTATCACTTATCCAGATGCTGGTCGTCCATGGGCAATGGTTGAAAATCATAGAATTAACCAATTTTATACAGCTCCTACTGCAATTAGAGTTTTACATAAAATGGGTGAAGATGCACCTGCTAAGTATGACTTGTCATCTCTTAAGGTTCTTGGAACTGTTGGTGAGCCAATCGATCCACCTGCATGGAAATGGTACTATGAAGAGGTTGGTAGTTCTAAGTGTGCAATTGTAGATACTTACTGGCAAACTGAGACAGGCGGACATATAGTATCTCCACTTCCAGGTGCTACACCTATAAAACCAGCTTGTGCAACACTTCCGTTACCAGGGATTATGGCTGAGATTTTAGATCCTGCTACTGGTGAAAAAGCCGAGGTTGGTGAAACTGGTTATATGTGTATAACTAAACCTTGGCCTGCACAGATTCGTGGTGTATGGGGTGATGAAGAGAGATATAAAAAATCATACTTTGGTGATGTAACCAAAGATGGTAAGGCTGTATATTTTACAGGTGATGGTGCAAGATATGATGAAGATGGTTATATCACGATAACTGGTCGTACTGATGATGTTATAAATGTATCTGGTCACAGAATGGGAACTGCTGAAGTTGAAGCGGCTATCAAAAAACATCCGAATGTAGCTGAGGTTGCAGTTGTTGGTAAACCACATGAGTTAAAAGGTGAGGGTATTTTTGCTTATATCGTAATTAAATCTGATGATGGTATTGCTGATGAAGTTGAAGAGGTTAAAGCGATTAATGGCATTATCAAAAAAGAGATAGGTAATATCGCTCTTTGTGATGATATGGTTTTTACTCCTGGTCTTCCTAAAACTAGAAGTGGTAAGATTATGAGAAGAATTTTACGCTCTATCGCTAAAGGTGAAGAGATTACTCAAGATATCTCAACTCTTGAAGATCCAAGTGTAGTTGCTAAAATAGAAGAGATACTAAAAGGTTAAGTAAAAGAGATTTAATAAATCTCCTTTACTCGACCAACTTCACCACTCATAAGGCGAACTTTAATTCCATGCGGATGGTTTGGTGATTTTGTTAAAAGGTCTCTAACTATTCCATCTGTAAGTAAACCACTTTGCTGGTCTTGTTTTAAAACGATAGCTACACTATCTCCGTGTTTTATATTTTTTCTTTTTGTACCGTCTAGCATATTTACTCCATTTTGTAATTTTTTTGTTATTATAGCAATTCATTAAAATATATGTATAAATTTAAAGGAAAATTATGTATAAAATATTGTTATCAGTTGTATTATTGGCTTTCTTATCAACAATATTATATGGACAGATGGACTTAATAAAAGATGCCAATGAAGAGTTACAAATATTACATCAGTTTGGTTTAGTCCTAAAAATAGATTCATACTTAGAAGTTATAAACTTAAGTACCATTAAGTTACTTCTGATGCTTATTGCATCTATAATTTTATTTATTTCAAAAAATTATTTATATACATTTATAAATAAAAATATTCATAAAATTCCATTATTAAATAAGTATTCCAAACATATTTTGGATAAAGCTAAAAATCCAATTGCTTGGATACTAAGTATTATAAATATACAAATAATAATTTATATATTTAATGATTTTAATGCTATCGTAGAGTTAAATAAGGTTTTTAATATTTTATATATAATATTTTTAACTATGTTAGTTTATAGAGTTGCAAATACAATAACAAATATAAAATTAAAACAGATAAATGCAAATCATATCAAAAAAGAGGTTGTCAATGTAAGTATAAAGATAGCTAATTTTATGCTTATAATTTTTGGTTTACTACTATCTCTATATTTTGCTGGAGTAGATTTAACCGCAGTATTGTCAGGACTTGGTATTGGTGGTTTTGCTGTGGCTTTAGCTGCTAAAGATTCTTTGGCTAATTTTTTTGGAACACTTTCTATTCTTTTTAGCGATACCTTTTCGCAAGGTGATTGGATAGTTGTGGATGGCGTTGAGGGTACTGTTGTTGAGATAGGTTTGCGAGCTACTAAAATTAGAACATTTGATAATGCAATGATTACTGTGCCAAATCAAACTCTTGCAAATGGTGAGATAAAGAACTGGAATAAAAGAGTTCTTGGTCGTAGAATAAAGATGAGTCTAGGTATAAAATATGATTCAAAATCGGATGATATTTATAATGCTGTTAAAGATATTAAAACTATGCTATTAAACCATACAGATATTGCTACTCAAGATTCTCAACATAATGATGCATATCATAGTCATAGTGCGAAACTTATATCTGTTGATGATGCCCAAGGTGTGAAAAGAACTTTACTTGTATTTTTAGATGAATTTTCAGATTCTAGTATTAATATACTTGTTTATTGTTTTTCAAAAACTGTAAATTGGGACGAATGGTTAGCAGTAAAAGAGGATGTTATGTATAAAATAATGCAAATTTTTGAAAAAAATAATTTGGAATTTGCATTTCCGTCACTTTCATTATATCATGAGAATAAGAATATTTAATATACAGTTTATAGTTTTTAGGTTATTATAATACAAAGTTTTAAATAAGGGTGTTTGATGTTAAATTCATTATTTTTTAGAATGCGTTTTGTTCATTATGTTGGTATTATTTTGCTTGTTGCAAATGGTATTTTTTTTACAGATAACATTATAGGTCAAGTAGTTCAGTATGTTGTTGCATTTGTAATATTGATTCATGATTTAGATGAAAAAGCTAATGGTGTTGATATGACAAAATCATTAGTAAAACAATTAGAAAGATTAGAATACGGTGAAAAGGTTATTTTAAAAAATAGCTTTAATTCTGAACTAACTGAAGCAGCTAGATATGTAAATAAGTTTCAACAAGTATTTATTGATGTTCAAAATACTGAAGAGAAATCACATGATATGGAAGATATAGTACAGCAGATTAATAATGACTATAAAAATGCTAGTGGTAGTATAGATGCTGAAAGAAAACTTTTAGCAAGTGTTGTTAGGATGGGTGAAGAATTAAAATCAATTCTTGGTAGTGATTTAGATAATGCTTCACAAGCACATGAAAATATAGTAGAGGTAAGTAAAAAACTTGATGATATTAAAGGTGAGATTTCTGAAATTGTACATAAATTGCAAGAAGCTTCAGTATCTCAAAATGTACTTGCTGATGATTTAAGTAAAGTTTCTTCTGATACAGAACAGGTTAAGGGTGTAATCAATGTAATCGCTGATATTGCAGATCAGACAAATTTATTGGCTTTAAATGCAGCCATAGAGGCAGCTCGTGCTGGTGAGCATGGACGAGGGTTTGCTGTTGTTGCTGATGAAGTTAGAAAACTTGCGGAGGGGACACAAAAATCACTTACTGAGATAAACGCTACTATAAATGTAGTAAGTCAATCGATTAGTGATACAAGTGATCAAATGAATATTGGTTCTAAAGCGATTGAAACACTTGCTAATGTATCACAAGAAGCTTCATCGAGAATGGATGAAGTAAGTTCTTCTATCAATCAGAGTGTTACTTTAGCAGAAGGAACAGTAAGTAGTTATACTCAAAATGCTACTAAATCTGAAAAAATAATATCTAATGTTTCTGAAGTTGATAAGTTATCAAATGATACTCATCAAAGTATTTTAGTTATTAAAAATAGTGTTAATGATTTGGCTAAAGTAGTTTAAGAACTACTTGCCAAATAACAGAACTTAAAATCCCCGCTGTAAAACCTGCTACAATATCATCACCCATTACACCCACTCCACCTTTAGCTTCACGATCAATTCTACCTATAATAGATGGTTTCTTAATATCAAAATATCTAAACAGTGCAAATGATAAAATAGATTGGATTAAAAACCCATTTTCTAGTGTTGTAACTTCACCCATACCTATAGTCATAGCAGGTGCTACACTAAGTGCAAACCACATACCTGCTAACTCATCAATAACTATGCTTTTGTCGTCGTGAGTGCCAGTTACTTCTTCATATTTATTAATTTGTTTTATCGCTATTATACTGATAAGGACAGTAGCCAAAAAAAGTGTATATGCATCGAAATAGATTAAAATCAGCATTCCAAGTGGTAATGATACTAGTGTTCCTACTGTTCCTGGTGCAAAAGGTGCTAAACCGCTATAACCTAATGTTAGAAAAAATTTATTCATTATATTCCTTGTATTTATGTAAGTGATGTAGTTTGATGTAGTTTAATTAGCTCTAAATAAAAATCTTGCTCTGTATGTTCTGTTAAAATACCCTCTACTGGTAATAAATCATAGTAAAGTTTTTCTAAATTTTTAAATCTATTTGGAAATAGTTTTGAAAGTAAAAATGCAGAAATTTCTTTTCTTATTAGTATAGTTGGTGGTAAAATACCAAGTTTTAGAAGTTCTAGGATTGAATCAGCATGATAAGATATTTGGTGATGTTGTCCATGTGGGCAACTATTTTTACTAACAAGTGTTGTACACTCATCACAATAAACATATTCATTTTCAATTTGTATATTTATATCTATGCCTATAACTTTATCGATAATAGATTTATTTGAATTACAATCATAAAACATTCCAAGTCCAGCATGATTTCGCCCAATTGTAAGTTTATTACATCCATGATTTTTAGCAACTATTGCATCTATAATAAGTTCATTATATCCAGCAAAAATATAACTATTTTCTATCGGTACAATAGTAACACGGTTTTTTGGTAGGAAATTATTTATAAAAAATTCTAGTGATTTTTTTCTTATTTCATAAGTTAAATCAGTATTATTATATGGTTTTAATAAAAATATAACAAGTAAATCAGAAGAATCAAGTGTTTGACGGATTAATCGTTCATGCGCTCGATGTAAAGGATTTGCTGCTATAAATATTGATGTAATATCTTTAGCATCTATAAGCTCTTTAGCTTTTTGTATAGTTTCTAGATTTTTATTTGAATATGGATTTAAAAGTGTAAACTCACCACTTACTGCCCATGAACCAATCCTTTTTATAGTCTTTTTAACTCCAGGATGTGTTAAGTCATCAGTTCCATATATATGTTTTACTCTATCATTTGGATTGATACTAAAAGTCTCTTCAACGATTAAGGTGGCAAATGAACTTTCATTAGATATGATAGTTATCTCTTCACCTTTTTTTAGAGATTTAATTATGTTTGTATTTTTTTCTCCTGCTGGTGATAGGATAAAAGGGAAAGGGAAAGATTTGCCATTTACAAGACCTGTATCTAAAACTTCTCGTGACTCTTTTTCATTCATAAGAGATGTAACTGGATATAAAAGACCAGCTTTAACTAACTCTAGTGCAGAGGCAGCTTCTTTGTCTATAAATATAGTTTTATTTTTTCTTGATAATGTCATATTTTTTTCGTTTTTCCCATAAGCTTTTACGAGAAATCCCAAGTTTTTTAGATAGTTCAGTATCTGGATATTTACTTTGATAGTTTAAAACTATATATTTTACATAATCTTCAATCGATAAAATATCATCAGTATCAAATATATTTGTTTCACTTTTTATTTCCAAAATAGGGTGGTTTACATCCTCAATTTTATCACTACTTGCTATAATTGTTTGCTTATCAGCTATAAGGCTATCAAAAGTTTTTTTATCTGATTTTTTAAGAAGCTGATAATTTGTTATATATATTATGCAATTATGGGCAATTGTATTTATTTCATTTATAGATTTAGGGTCACTAAGAGATAAAAAATGTATAGGCATATTTTTAGAAGTTGCATGTTTAAATGCAAAAGAATCTGCATATTTTTGAAAACTTGATGAGATAAATATTGGAAGCTCAATATCATTATGGTTGTATTTATTTGGTATATCTTCAAATGAATGTTTTAAATATTTTTCATACGCTTCATTTCGTTTTTTTATCTTTTCATAATCTTGATAATGATTTATTTTTCTTATAAGTTCTTCTATCATGAACGGTTTTAAAATATAATCTTTAGCACCAGCTGCCAAAGGTTTTGAAACTGTATCGTTACTTATATATGAAACCATTAAAATAACAATAGATTTTTTAAATGTTTCAATAACTGGATTAAAATCTTGACCATTGGTATTTGTAGAAAGTAAAACAACATCATAATTGTTACTTTTAATTGCATCTTTTGTTGATGTACACATTTCACAAGTGTGACCTTTTTCACCCAGCTTTGTAGCGATACTTTGTGCTAGGTAAATTTCATTTTCTATAATTAAAATCTTCATATTATATTTGTGTCCAATCAAAATATTTTAAATTTGCATTTGCTATAACTCCAACACCTTCACATCGACCTATGAAGCCTAAGTTTTCAGTTGTTGTAGCTTTTATATTAACTTTTGAACTATCTATTTTTAAGATAGAACTTATAACTCTTCTCATTTGTAATTTATATTTATTTATACGAGGTTTTTGTGCAGCTATTGTTATATCTACATTGATAATAGAAAAACCAAAGTTTTGTAGTTTTATTACAACCTTTTCTAGTAGTATTTTTGAATCTATACCTTTAAATGAATCATCATTATCAGGAAATAGCATACCTATATCACCCATTCCTGATGCTCCTAGTAAAGCATCGATAAGAGCATGAATAGCAACATCACCATCACTATGTGCAAGAAAGCCAAAATCAGATTCTATTTTTACACCACCTAAAAACATTTCAGAGTCTTCATCAAAGGCATGTACATCAAATCCATTACCACTAAGTATCTCATCAGATGGTTTTTCAAGACAAGGGATTTTATTTAAGTCATTTATATATGTAATCTTATGTGCATCTTCTTGACCTTGTACAAAAAATCTACTACCACCATTTGCAACAATAGCACTACTTTCATCTGTAAATTCTTCATCTGTATTTAAAGAGTCTATTAAAGCAGTTGTCAAAGATAATTGAGGTGTTTGTATTCTTTTAACTTTATCTCTATCAATAGTTGTGTTCTTATATACTATAGTATCTGTAACTTTTAAGTATGGAACTATACATTCAGCACTATCTTTTTGAGAGATAATATGGTGTAGAAAATCCTCACTAATACATGCTCTTGCTATATCACTTACAAGTGTATGTTTTGTTTTGACATTTTTTAAAGCATTTTTTAAAGATTCCTGTCTTGTTTTACCACCAGTAACAAAAGTGAAATCTGCGTAATTTCGCATAAATTCAATATCATCAGCTGAAGATGTGATAATAATCTCATCAAAAAGTTTAAAATTTTGTAGTCTATGTGCTACAAATTGCCACAGTGGTCTGTTTCCTATGCGGAGCCATTGTTTTTTTATGTCCATTTCAAATCTACTAGAACTCCCAGCAGCAAGCAAGATAAGCGTTAAGTTAGACAATAATTCCCCTAAATATAAAGTGTTACGAAATTATACACTCATCCTCTTAATGTTGTATTAACTTTATTTGATTATATTTACACACAATTTTAAATAAATTTGGAGAAACTATGAGAACTTCATGGGTTGAAAAAAGAGAAAATGATTCTATTCGTACTCAGATGCATTATGCTAGAAAAGGTATAATCACTGAAGAGATGGAATATGTAGCAAAAGTAGAAGATTTGTCTCCTGAACTTGTTCGTAGCGAAATAGCAAGAGGTAGATTAATTATTCCAGCAAATGTTAACCATACTTCTTTAGAGCCTATGGCTATAGGGATAGCAGCTACTTGTAAGATAAATGCTAATATTGGTTCATCTGCAATAGCATCAGATGTGCAAGGTGAAGTTGAAAAAATGCAAGTATCTCAGCACTATAAAGCTGATACTGCTATGGATTTATCAACTGGTGGTGATTTAGATGAAATTCGTAAAGCTGTTATAGGTGCTTCAAAAATTCCTATTGGAACAGTGCCTATTTATCAAATTCTTCATGATGTTGGAAACAATATAGAAGATTTAAGTATAGAAGTTATGCTGGATGTTTTAGAGCGTCAGGCACAGCAAGGTGTATCTTATTTTACAATTCATGCAGGTTTTCTTTTAGAAACTATGCCTAAAATTGCAAAAAGAAAGATGGGAATTGTAAGTCGTGGTGGTTCTTTAATGGCTGCTTGGATGATGCATTACCATAGAGAAAATCCATTTTATACAGCTTATGATGAGATTTTAGATATTTGTGCTAAATATGATGTTGCGTTATCTTTAGGTGATTCACTTCGTCCAGGTTGTTTAGCTGATGCTTCTGATGATGCACAATTAGGTGAGCTTAAAGTTCTAGGAGATTTAACTCTTCGTGCTTGGGAAAAAGATGTTCAAGTAATGATAGAAGGTCCAGGACATGTTCCTCTTAATCAAGTTGAGAGAAATATGAAACTACAAAGAGAACTTTGTCATGAAGCACCTTTTTATATTTTAGGTCCATTAGTTACAGATATTGCTGCTGGATATGATCATATATCTAGTGCAATTGGTGCTGCTGTTGGTGGATGGCATGGAGCTTCAATGCTTTGTTATGTTACACCAAAAGAGCATTTAGGACTTCCAAATGCTGATGATGTTCGTGAGGGTATTATTGCTTATAAAATAGCAGCTCACTCAGCTGATATTGCTCGTGGTCGTAAAGGTGCAAGAGATGTTGATGATGCTATGAGTGATGCTCGTTATGGTTTTGACTGGGAAAAACAGTTTGAACTTGCACTTGATGGTGAAAGAGCAAGAGAGTACCATGATGAAACTCTTCCACAAGAAGTATTTAAAGAAGCAGAATTTTGTTCTATGTGTGGACCAAAATTTTGTTCTTATAAGATAACACAAGAGATAATGGAAAATCCAGAAGCTATACAGAAAATAGCTGATGAGGCTAAGGCTAAAGAACAGATTTAGGTTTACACATTCTTGCCTCAAAGAGGCAAAGCTTTAGTGTTTGAGCTTTTTCGTGACTTTGTTGCGAAAAAGTGAGTAATAATAGCAATGGACCAAAATTTTGTTCTTATAAGATAACACAAAACAAGGGAACCGCTCGCGAAGCGATGTTTCTTTAGGGAGATAATGGAAAATCCAGAAGCTATACAGAAAATAGCTGATGAGGCTAAGGCTAAAGAATTGGCTGATAAAGCTTAAAAAATAGTATTAATTAAAATGGGGTAGTTTTTATCTTATTTTAATATGATAGAGTTATAAAAATTATTAAAGGAAAATATATAATGACTGAAGAGATTGTAAAATCTGCACTTTCAAAAGTTATGTATCCTGGTTTTACTAAGGATATTGTAACTTTTGGTTTTGTAGATAGTATAGAACTAAATGGTAAAGATGTTAAATTTGTAGTAAATATTACATCTTCAGCTCCAGAAGTAGCAAAGCAAATCACTGAAGAAGCTAGAAAAGAGTTAAAGATGGTTGGTGCTAATGATGTTCAATGTTATATCCAAGCTCCACAAATGCCTAAAGAGTCTTCATCTAAAGGTAAAAATATAGCACCTCAAGTTAAAAACTTTTTAATGGTAAGTTCAGGTAAGGGTGGGGTTGGTAAATCAACTACATCTGTAAATATTGCTATTGCTCTTGCTGCACAAGGTAAAAAAGTTGGACTTTTAGATGCTGATATTTATGGTCCAAATATCCCACGGATGATGGGTGTTGATAAAATTAGACCAGAAGTAAATGGAAATAAAGTTCTTCCAATTAAAGCGTATGGTTTAGAAGTTATGTCTATGGGTTCACTTATGGAAGAGGGGCAGTCACTTATGTGGCGTGGTGCTATGATTATGAAAGCAATCGAGCAATTCTTGCGTGATATTTTATGGTCAGAATTAGATGTATTAGTTATTGATATGCCTCCTGGAACTGGTGATGCTCAACTTACTTTAGCTCAAAGTGTACCTGTAACTGTTGGTTTAACTGTTACAACTCCACAAATGGTATCATTAGATGATTCTCGTCGTTCACTTGATATGTTTAAAAAACTACATATTCCTTTAGCTGGTATAGTTGAGAATATGAGTGGATTTATAGCTCCAGATACTGGTGTTGAATATGATATTTTTGGAAAAGGTACATCTCAGCCAATGGCAGATGAATTTGATACTGAAATTATTGCTGAAATTCCAATCGAGCCTAGTATTCGTGAGGGTGGTGATACTGGTCAACCTATCACTTTTGTTGCTCCAAGTTCTGAAAGTGCAAAAAGATATGCAAAAGCTGCTGAATCTATTTGGACTATGATAGAGGAGATAAATGCTAATGGTGGTGTTGATAACGCTGCTGTACAGCCAACAACTCCTCCAGGACAATCTGCTTGTTCTATGTAAAATAAAAATAGCGACGCATTTTCAGCGTCGCTACGATTGTCACATAACATTTAGCTTTTATCAAATGATACTATTTTATTTCTACCTGTTTCTTTAGCTTCATAAAGGGCTGTATCAGCGCGCTTTATACATTCCCAAATCGTATCTCCATCATCAGGAAATTTTGACATACCAATACTCATTGTTTTATATATGGTTTCATCTTGTCCAACATTAAATTCAATAGTAGCAAATGCTGAATGGATATTTTTTGCTACAAGTGTAGCTCCCTCATCTGTAGAATTATGTAACATAATCATAAACTCTTCTCCACCATATCTTATAGCAATATCTGAGCTTCTAACACTTCTAAGAAGTAGTTCACCTATTGCTATAATTACTTTATCACCTACATCATGACCATAAGTATCATTTACTTGTTTAAAATAATCAACATCAAGCATCATAACATGGTATGTATCTTTATTTCTATCAGCTTGACGCATGAATTGTGTTATAAATTCTTCTAAAAATCGTCTATTATAAAGTCCTGTCATACCATCTTTTAGTGAATTTTCTTTTAGTTTTTCCATAAGAAGCTTAGATTCTATTACTGGCTTAGCAGCTTCAAGATAATTTCTAAGGTTTGGTATTTTTTCATTTATATCTTTTAGTTCATCTTCATTTTTAGCAGACATTGAGATAACTAAGGAGAAATTTTCATTTATACTATAGAAAAAGCATGAATAAAATATATTTGCTTTTTTACATCCTTGACAAAGTTGGTTGAAATCAGTTGAGATAATATCTGTTTCAGTCCTATAAGTTCTACATTCTAAAGCGTCTAAAAATGTACTTTCTTTACAAATAGATCCTTTTTTATCAAGATATATAGATTCTTTTGTTTTCTTTTCATCATTAATCATATAAATAGAAAATTGTTCTAATTTATATTTATTTTTAAATACATCAACAATTCTTTTATAAACTACATGGTTTGATATATCAAGTTCTATAGTTTTCTTGAATTTATATATATCTGATAATTCTGTGATAATTTGATTAGCTTCATTTAGTGGATCAGTTGCAAATTTTGAATTTTTTGTAGCAAATATAGTTAATGATTGTCGAATGTTTCCAAAACTTTTTTGCATTTTAGAAAATAAAATATTAAGATGATCTATAATCTCTTTTCCATCACCTTTAACGGTAGTTTTAAATATATGTGTAAAATCACCTTTATAAGCTTTTGTAATACCATCTTGCATATTAGCAAAAAGTTTTGTATATGGTGTAACATAGTAGTTCACTAGTAGAAGTATAATGACAACAAATATGAGATTAATAGCCATGATTTTTATTAATGATATAGCGCCATCTGTTCTTATTTTGCCAATATCAAATTCCATACTTATAGCACCAAGTACATCACCTTTATTGACATCATGACAAGCAAGACAATTAGTAGCACCTGCTTTATTTGTAGCAGTATAAGGTATGGTGACTCGCAGTAGTATTTGATTTATATCTTCTGTTAGTCTTTTTTCTATTTTACCATTTTTCAAAACGCTTGCATCTATATCATCCTGAACTGTTTCATCAATTAGTCCATTTCCATACTGTTTGATAACATTTTGTCCTCTTACAATCCATAAAGATTTTATTTCGTTGTTATCAGATATTTGGTCTAAAAAATATTTTCTTTGTGGCATGATGCCATTTACCATATGTGCTGTTAGTCCATTTTTGACAATATGTGCAGCCATTTTAGATTTTTCAACAGCATTTAAAATACTAGACTGTCTGAAGTTTAAAAATATATTTACTAGATTTGCGAAACCAAGCCCTAGTAAGATTAGGGCTGTAAAGATTAGAAGTTTTGTTTTTGCTTGCATGAGAAATCGCTTTAAGTTTTATTTAAATAGATGATACTTAAATTTTAATTAAATTTTGTTGAAATAAATTTTACTCAACAGTCACACTTTTAGCGAGATTTCTTGGCATATCAACATCATTGCCAAGTTTTATAGATATTTCTAATGATAAAAGTTGAACTACTACCATCATCTCAAAAAATTCCAACATATAGTCTTTGCATTCATTTATTTTTATAAAATCATCTGCTTTTTCAAATTCACTTGAACTAATCGCACATATAGTAGAGTCTCTAGCACTTAATTCCTCTACATTACTTTTAGATTTTTCATATAAAAGATGTTTAGGTAATAGAGCTATTGTAAAGAGTTCTGGATCAGCTAAAGCGATAGGTCCATGTTTCATCTCTCCACTTGGATAACCCTCAGCATGAAAGTAACTTATCTCTTTTAGTTTTAATGCACCTTCTAGTGCAAGAGGATAAAATACATCACGACCAATAAAGAAAAATCCATGACCATGTAAATATCTTTTAGATAATCGTTTGATTCTTTCATGAGTATTATCATTTACTTTAACCGATAAAGGTACTTCTCTTAATAATGAAATTTGTCTAGAAATCTCTTCTGTTGAGATAGAATCTCTATCTTTAGCTATATATAAACTTAGCATCCAAAATACAACAACCTGTGTAGCAAAAGCTTTTGTAGAAGCTACACCTTTTTCTATCCCTGCACGAGTTAAGATACAAGCATCTGCTAATCTTACCATAGAAGAATTATCAACATTACATATTACTAAAGTTTTAAGTCCAGCATTTTTTGCCATTTTTAGAGTTTCTAGTGTATCAGCAGTTTCACCACTTTGTGATATAACTACAAAAAGCGTATCCTTATTCATAAGGGGTTTACGGTATCTAAATTCACTTGCAACTTCAACTGAACATCTTATTTTAGAGTATCTTTCAAACATATATGAAGCTGTTAAGGCTGAGTGATAAGATGTTCCACATGCACAAAGTTTTATCTCATTTATACCATCAAAGAATGATTTATCTAATTCATCAAAGATAACTTCTTTATTAGATAATCTTCCCATTAGTGTATCAGCTATAACAGCACTTTGTTCATAAATCTCTTTTTCCATAAAAAATCTAAATCCATCTTTTTGAGCAGAAAGTTTATTTGTTGTTAGTGTAGAAAATTTCGGATTTTGTTTTGTTTTATTTTTATCAAATATAACAAGTTCATCACTTGTCACATACCCATAGTCACCATCTTCAAAATAGTTTACAGATTCACATTGACCAATAAGTGGAGAATCTGAAGAAGCGAAGTATTTTTCATTTTCTTTATTTATACCAACAAGCATTGGTGATCCATGCTTTGCAAAGAAAATAGTATTTGGTTCACTTTTTGTTACAAGTAGCGTTGCATAAGCACCTTTTAATTCATTTATTGTTTCAGAAAATGCATCAAATGCTGAATCTGAATTTTTCAATTTTTTTTCAAAAAGATGTACAATGACTTCTGTATCTGTTTGACTTAGAAATTTAACACCATCAGCTTCTAACTCTTTTTTTATCTTGGCATAGTTTTCTATAATTCCATTATGAACTACATAAGAGTTTTCACCAAGATGTGGATGGGCATTT
The DNA here is from genome assembly GCA_034659595.1 of Campylobacterota bacterium. GTDB lineage: Bacteria > Campylobacterota > Campylobacteria > Campylobacterales > Sulfurimonadaceae > Sulfurimonas. Next base: position 24,207 of record JAYEHQ010000063.1, on the reverse strand, counting down.
AATTCAGTTGGTTTACCATGAGTAGCCCAACGGGTATGACCAATTCCAACAGATTCTTTATCTGTTATAAAATCTTTTGTTTTTTCGATGAGATTTTTTAATTTTCCAATTGCTTTAAAATTTGAAAAATCACCATCACTCAAAACTGCTATTCCAGCACTATCATAACCTCTATACTCTAACTCTTTAAGTCCCGATAGTAAAATCTCTTTTGTATTTTTTTTACCTAAATATCCAACAATTCCACACATTTTTATTCGTCCTTAGTTAGTAATTCATAAATTTTATGTACATTATCACATATATTGTTTTGTTTTTCCATTAAAAAAGTATCTTTTACCTTGTGTTTTGTAGAATGTATTTTAGCTGTTGCTATATTAATACCTAATTTTTCAAAACAATCCATCATATATGCAAGCAAACCTATTTGATTTTTTGTATTTATACTTATCTCAGCATAAGCTAGTGAATGTTCACAGTCTATTTTTATTTCTTTAAGTTTTATATCTGCTTTCCTTATTTTCACCTCTTTATTCATATCAAAAGCATAATCTACAATATCATAAATTTCTGTTAATTCATTTCCATCTATTGTTTTTTTAAATTCAATTTTAAAGTATTTAACATCGTCAAATAAAGTGAAAATCTCCATACTTCCAACATCTAAATGACTTAAAACGCCGAGTAAATAACCAATATTTAATGGTATTTTTCTATATATTTCAATTGTTAAAGATTTTTCATTACATATAGAAAATTGGTACTCTTTTGTTTCTTTTGCTTTTTTTGCTATGTTTATAATATCAAGTGGAGTATGTTTAAAAAAGAAAAGGTTTGATTCAACTCTAAATAGTTTTTTTTGTAATAAATTTGGTAAAGTTTTAAACTCTTCATGGTTTTGAACTCTTTTTTCAATGCTAAGTCTTTTAGTTGCATCTGTTATTCTATTGCTATTTTGTGCAATTTCTAAAGCACTTTTATAAAGTTCATTTAGTAGTTTAGAGTTAAAGGAGTTATAGGCATTTCCACCAACACCATTAATATCGGCATAGGTTAAGATATAGAGTAGTTTTAGATTTTTTGTATCTTTAACTTTTGACATAAATTTATATAAAGTCTTTTCATTATGTATATTTTCTTTAAAAGCAGTAGAACTCATTAATATATGATGTTTAACTAAAACTACAGCTCTTTGGCAAAGATCTTCACTAAAGTTTAATTTTTTAACAAAAGGTAAAATAACTTTTGCTCCTACTTCACTATGGTCTTGTTTTCTACCTTTTCCTGTATCGTGAAAAAGTGTAACAATTTTTAAAAGTAACTTTTCATCATTGCTAAGTTCATCATGTAACTCTTGTATAAACGATTCTTCTATATTTTCTAGTGCTTTAATACATTTAAGAGAGTGTATATCAACAGGATATATATGGTAACCATCAAACTGTGGTAGATGCATAACTTTTCTAAAATTTATAAATAGTTTATGTAAAATTCCTGCATTATAAAACAATTTTAAAAAATCATAAGTATAGTTTCTTTTTAGAAGTTCTTTTAGCAATGTATATGTTCTAGGTTTTAATGGGTGGGTGATTTTAGTATATGTAAATTGATTTAAAAATCCAGCATCAATATGGTATCTTTTATCATCTAGTGAGACGAGCAGTTCTAAAAGTTTATTTATTGGTAATGGTTTTAGATTATAAGATGCAAAAAGTCTATTTTCAAGTTCAAAAATACCTTTTTGGATTCTATTATTTTTGAATTTTTTTACAAAACTCATATCAACTATAAAAGGGCGAACCATTTTTTTTACAAAAATTTGTGTAAAGTTATTTATTCTCCACTCGGCTGATAAAACTTTACTTGCCATTTTTTGTTCATTTTTAAACCCTAACAGTTTTGTCATCTCTGGCATATACTCTAGTCGTAGTCTATCTTCTTGTTTATTTGTTATTAGATGCAAAGCACTTCTTGCTCTATATAAAAGTTCTAGTGCAATTCTATACTCTTTGTATTCATCTTCTGTAAAAAGTTTGCAACTTAAATCTTTTAAACTTTTAACACCATAGATACTATTGGCTATCCAAAAAAGTAGTTGAGCATCTCTTAATCCACCAATAGATTCTTTTATATTTGGTTCCATAGTCAAAGGATGTTTTTTTCGTCTGATTTGTGCTTCTTCAATTTTAGCTAATATAAATTCTTTTTGGTTATAAAGACGGATTTTTTCTAATTCTTTTGTTGTTGCTTGCCAAGCAAAGTTAGAACCAGTTATAAACCTAGCTTCCATAAGTGCTGTTTTTATTGTTATATCTTCGTTACTTGCACGAAATAGGTCATTTACTTCATGTACACGGTGACCAAGTTTGAGACCAGAATCTAATGCAAGATAAAAAAGTTTTTCAATTATAAGTTCACTGTTAAATCCATCTACTTTTTCGTAAACTATAAGTATATCTATATCACTATGCACACAAAGCTGTTCTCTACCAAAACTACCAAGAGCTACTATGCTTATGGGTATAGAATTTCTCATAGGTAAGTAGTTTCCAAAAACTCTACGAAGAATAGTTTGATACATCAAAGATATAATTGAATCAAGCTTTTTTGTATGTTGAACTAAAAAGTCCTTCCCTTGTGAACTTTCAAAAAGTTTGTGTAGTGATAGTTTATACTCTTTTATAAAAGATTTAAAAAGTTTAGCAATCTCAAAATCAGTTCCATTTTTTTCAATAACATCTTCAATTTGTAGTTTTATATCCAAAATAATCACCTATAATTTTTTTTTTAAGATTATAAGCTATAATAGCCCAAAATAAAATTAGGATTGAGTTATGACAATAACTAAAAGAGTGACATTTATAGCTAAAGATGGTTGTGAAGCTAAAATGAAAGAGCTTCTAGCTGCTATGGTTGAACCAAGTAAAAAAGAAGATGGCTGTATTTTTTATGAAATTTTTCAGTATGAGAAAAATCCTCAAAAATTTATGGCTTATGAGAGTTGGAGAGATGAATCAGCTTTAGATGGTCACAAGGCATCTGCACACTATGCAGTTTATAAGTCCTCATACGAGCCGTATTGTGAAAAAAAATATACGGATGAGTTGGAAGTTTTAGGTTAATCTTTTATAAAGATTTAAAGAAATGCGAAAAGTTTAGACACTTTTCAAACTAGAGTGAAAAATTTTACTCTGATAATAATTCAAGGAAAAAAATGTATTTATTTACAAGTGAAGTAGTAAGCCCAGGTCACCCAGATAAGTGTGCAGATATAATAGCAGATAGTATAGTTGATAGATTAATTATAGAAGATTCTAAAAGTAGAGTAGCTAGTGAAGTTTTTGTAGCAGGTAGTCATGTAGTGATAGGTGGTGAAGTTACATCTAAAGCTAATCTTTCAACTTTAGAGTATGAACAAATAGTAAAAGATGCTTTAATAAATATCGGTTATGATGGAAAAAGTGCATTTACAAAAGAACAATGTCTTTTTCCTGAAGATGTAAAGGTTCAAGTTTTACTAAACCGTCAATCACCAGACATCAACCAAGGTGTTGATCAAGAAGATGGTGAGACAGGTGCGGGTGATCAGGGGATTATGTTTGGTTACGCATCTAGTGAGACAGCAGACTTGATGCCAGCAGCTATAACTTATGCAAGAATGCTAAGTGATAAAGTGTATCACTATGCACTAAAACACAACCATAAACTGGGTGTTGATATAAAAACACAAGTTACACTTGACTATGGAAATAAAGAAAATTTTGAAAATTGTGAACCTCAGTCTATACATACTATAGTGGTATCTGCTCCATCAAATGAAGATATGGACATAGTAGAAGTTAGAGAACTACTTCAAGGTCTTATAGATGATACAGGACTTCCAACTGACTTATACGACCTTAAAAAAACAATAGTTCACTTAAATCCAACTGGTAGATATGTAAGCCATTCACCTCTACACGATAGTGGATTAACTGGTAGAAAACTTATAGTTGATAGCTTCGGTGGATATGCACCTATTGGTGGTGGAGCTCAATCATCAAAAGACTATACTAAAGTTGATAGAAGTGGTCTTTATGCAGCTCGTTGGGTAGCAAAACACATAGTAGCTTGTGGATTTGCAAAAAAATGTTCAGTTCAATTATCTTATGCTATAGGGGTAGCAAAACCAACTTCTATTGCAGTAGATACTTACGGTACAGTTAGTGATGGGCTTGATGATGATAAATTATCAGCATTTGTAAGTGAAAATTTTTCTTTAACTCCTAACTGGATTACTAATAAGTTTGGACTAGATAAACCAAGTGCAGAGACTTTCCTATATGCTGATGTAGCAGCTCGTGGACAAGTAGGACAAAGTGATTATCCTTGGGAAAAACTAGATGCTATGGATGTTTTTGAAACACTAAAATAATATAACCCTTTAGGAGCAGTCATTATGAACAACCATTTAGAAACTATAGAGATAAAAAACTTCAAATGTTTTAAAGATTTTAAAGCAGAAGGTCTTAAAAGAGTAAATCTCATAGGTGGAAAAAATAATGTTGGTAAGACTGCTTTTATGGAGGGGTGTTTTATAAATGTAAATGCTATAAACTTAAAGAATTTTGTTGATGCATTACAAGCTATAAAGGGAATGAGAGAGAATTTAAATATTCTTGATGAAAGTGTTAATAATATTAATTATAATAAGTTTATTAAAGAATATATTGAACAATCAAATAACATATATACAAATTCAAACCTTAACTGGGCATCATTTAAAATAAAAGATGAGGCAGGAATAAAACAATATATATTTGAGTTTAACAAGCAATATATAAAAGTAAATATCAATGATTTTTCATATGAAATAGATACTATTAAAAATATAAAATTTATTGATAATTTTGGTTTATCAAATAGCAATATTATCACTTTATATTCATCAATTCAAAAGAAAAAAGAAGAGCAATTTTTAAATGATATTTTAAATAAATTTGATGATAGAATAGAATCTTTTAAGGTAATAAACAATAAACCAACCTGTGAAATAGATGGTAATTACTATGAGATAACAGAGTTTGGGGATGGTGTTAGGCATCTCATCTCAATAGTTACCGCTTTATTTGCTTGTGAAGATGGTTATCTCTTTATAGATGGGATAGACAACGGCATCCACTACACTCAACTAGATGAGATTTGGACTATTATTTTAGAGGTTTCTAAAAAGTTAAATGTACAAGTATTCGCAACAACACATTCAAAAGAGTGTATAGAATCTTACGCTAGAGTTGCTAAAAAGCTTGAAGATGAAGATATTAGTTTTATAGAACTAGGACATGATAAAAACAACGAACTTAAAGCGATGACTTTTCCTTATAAATGGTTTATTGATGAAGTAGAACAAAATCATGAAGTCAGAGGATGGTAATGATTTTTGTTGAAGGTAATGATGACAAAAACTTTTTAGTATCACTTTTAAATGATTTAAAAAATTCCAATGAGATCACTTTAGAAGAACAAGTAAACTTTCAAAACTATATAGAAGTTATGGGAAGTAAAAAGAAACTTTTAGATGTCACTAATGATAAATATTTAAAAAATAGTATGAAAATATTAAAAGGTGATATTCAAAAAGTTTTATTTATATTTGATTGTGATTTTGTAGAAGATGACAATCAATGTAACGGAATGGAAAATAGTCAAAAATGTTATGATAGTTTAATTAAAGAATTAGATTGGGATGTTCCATCAGAATGTCATATATTTGATAAAAATTTAGATTATTTTTTAGTAGATACTATAAAAGATAAAGAGTGTTATAGCAGCTTTGATGATTTAGTAAAATGTTTGGAAGTTGAAAATGTCAAGCCAAATAAAAAACCAATTGCAAATTTATATAGAGATTTATACCCATACCCAAAGTTTGATTTTAAAGATTCAAACTTCAACGAACTAAAACAAAAACTAAAAAACTTATTTGAGGAATAAAACAGATGCAAAACTTATATAATGATGAGACAGCTAAAAAATACAAAACAGACTTAGACTTAAGAGTTTACACATCAAACTTACTAGGTCAAAGTGATGAGTTAGTACTTCACGGTGGTGGAAATACTTCTGTAAAAACTATTATAGATGGTGAAGATATTTTACTTGTAAAGGGTTCTGGTTGGGATTTGGTTTCTATAAAAGCTGAGGGTTTTGCTCCTGTAAAGCTGAGTACTCTTTTAGAAATGGCAAAACTAGAGTCTCTTAGTGATTCTAATATGGTAAGTGGTCAAAAAGAAGCAATGATAGATAAATCTGCTCCAAATCCATCAGTAGAAGCGATACTACACGCACTTATCCCTTACAAGTTTGTTGATCATACTCACGCTGATGCAGTTGTTACTATATCAAATTCTACTATGGGGATAGAAAACATCAAAAAAGTCTATCCAAACTTTTTGATAGTACCTTATGTAATGCCAGGATTTATCTTAGCACATACTATTGCTAAAATGACAGAGGGGTTAGACTGGGACTCTATAGATGGTATTATCTTACATAACCACGGCATCTTTACATTTGATGATGATGCTAAAGTATCTTATACAAAGATGATAGAAGCCGTTACATGTGCAGAAACTTTTTTAGAGCAAAATGCGAAGCTAGAATATAGCGATATAAACCCTAAAGAGTTTGATATAGATAAATTAAATATAAGTGAGTTTATAAATGTAAATCAAACTCCACTTGCTCTTACTTACGCATCACAACCAAACTTAAAAGAAAAAGTAACTCGTGGTGTTTTAACACCTGAACATATTATCAGAACTAAAAGAATCCCTTTAGTTTTAGAAGACTCAAATGTAGCAGATGCACTAGAGAAGTTTAAAAAAGATTATGAAGAGTATTTTAAAACTTTCTCAACTGATGAGATTATGCTAGATACTAACCCTAAGTACGCAGTTATAAAAGATTTTGGAGTTGTAAGCTTTGGCAAAACTCAAAAAGAGGTTGATGTTATAAATGATGTAGTTTCACATACTATGATGGCAGTGCTTAAAGCTGATAAGCTTGGTGGGTATAAAAGTATCTCTTTAAAAGATAGTTTCGATATGGAGTACTGGGAACTTGAACAGGCAAAACTAAAAAAATAATATCACTATGGAGTTACTGTATTTTATCGACATTATTGGGATTATATCTTTTTCAATTAGTGGATTTTTAATATCGATAAAACATAATTTAGATATGCTTGGAATTTTCCTTATGGCATTTGTAACAGCTCTTGGTGGTGGCATCATAAGAGATGTAATTGCAGGAAAAATTCCTTACTCTTTTACTGATCATATTTTACCTATGGTGGTCTTGATAACATTGGTTCTTAGTATAGCTTTTAAACTTCACAACAAAAAGAACTTAGAGAGGAAAAAACTTTTTATAATTAGTGACTCTATTGGTCTTATATCGTTTAGTATATCTGGTGCTTTGGTTGCTATAAGCATCAGTGCTAATTTCTTTGGTATCATTATATTGTCGTTTATAACGGCAGTTGGTGGTGGGATTATTAGAGACACTCTTATAAACCACATACCTTTAGTTTTAAGAAAAGATTTTTACGGAACTGTTACCATTATAGTAGCTATCGCTATGTATATACTTGATAGTTTTGAATTACTGAATAATATTTCTATAATGTTAGTGTTTGTACTTGGTTTGATTTTAAGGATGATGGCTTACAGATACAAATGGAAGTTACCAAAGATAAATAATAAATTTTAATATAAAAATATTTGGAGAATAGATGAGTAAATATTTAATGGCAATAGATGCAGGTACAGGAAGTATAAGATCAGTTATATTTGACACTAAAGGTAATCAGATAAGTGTAGCTCAAAAAGAGTGGACACACTTAGAAGAAGAGGGTGTGGCAAACTCTATGAGTTTTGATTTTACTAAAAACTGGGAACTTGCTTGTGAAGTTATAAAAGACTCTATAGCAGATGCTAAGGTAGATGCTGATGATATTTTAGCTTTAAGTGCTACATCTATGCGTGAGGGGATTGTTCTTTATGATGTAGATGGTAACGAGCTTTGGGGTGTAGCAAATGTTGATGCTAGGGCTGATAAAGAGGTAAAGCATCTAAAAGAAAATTTTAAGGGCATCGAAGAGGAGTTTTACCAACTCTCAGGGCAAACTTTTGCACTTGGTGCATTACCTCGCATCATGTGGCTTAAAAATAATCGTCCAGAAGTCTATGAAAGAGTAGCGTCTATATCTATGATAGGTGATTGGGTTTTAGCAAAACTCTCTGGTGTGATAGCAACTGATCCTAGTAATGGTGGAACTACTGGCATCTTCTCTTTAGAGAATCGTGATTGGGTTAGTTCTATGGCTACTAAAGTAGGCATAAAAGATGATATTTTTACATCTTGTTATGAAGTGGGAACTATTATCGGAGATGTAACAGCTGATGCATCTAAACAAACTAATCTATCACAAAAAACAAAAGTGGTAACTGGTGGTGGTGATGTTCAACTGGGTAGTGCAGGGCTAGGTGTGGTAGAGAAAAATCAAGTTGCAATTCTAGGTGGTAGCTTTTGGCAACAAGTGGTAAATATAAAGTCAGATGTAAAACCACCACAAGATATGGGTATAAGGGTAAACCCACATGTTGTAGATGGTCTAAGCCAAGCAGAGGGAATCACTTTTTTTAGCGGTTTAGTTATGAGATGGTTTCGTGATGCTTTTTGTGACTTAGAAAAGCTAGAGGCATCTGATATGGGTATAGATGTTTATGAAGTTATGGAGAAAAAAGCTTCTAAGGTTCCAGTTGGGTCAAATGGCATCATCCCAATTTTCTCAGATGCTATGAAGTATGGTAAATGGTATCATGCATCTCCTAGTTTTTTAAATCTAAGTATAGATGCTGAGGTTTGTAATAAGGCATCTATGTTTAGAAGCTTGCAAGAAAATGCAGCGATAGTAAGTGCAATAAACTTAGAAAATATACAAAAGTTTAGTGGTGTAGAATTTGATGAGGTAGTATTTGCAGGTGGTGCATCAAAAGGTAAACTTTGGTCACAAATAGTTGCAGATGTACTAGGAAAAAAAGTAAAAATACCTCGTGTAACAGAAGCCACAGCTTTGGGTGCTGCAATGAGTGCAGGAGTAGGTGCTGGCATCTACACCTCACTAGTAGATGCTTCAAAAGAGTTAGTAGTTTGGGATAAAGTGTATGAACCAAACATGCAAAACTATGAACTATACCAAGATATAAAACTAAAATGGCAAGAAGCTTATAGTGAACAATTAAAATTAGTAGATAAAAATATAACAACTTCAATGTGGAAAGCACCTGGGCTTTGACAATATCTATCTAAAGTTGTATAATCTTTAAAAGACAACTTTAGTGCAAAAGGGTATATTATGACAGCAGTAATAGGTATGAGAGAGTTAGTTAGAAATAGTGCTATTTTAGAACAGTATGATTATGTAAAAGTGGAAGATAAAAAAACTCATGAGAAAAAAGGGATATATATATCTCAAAAATATGCTGATGATATTGAAAAGTTTATGCAAGATAAGCTTACTAAAGAGAAACAAGAAAAACTAGATGAGATAATGCAGTTTGCTGGTGCATTTGAAGTTGAAGATAGATATAAAGGTTTAGAGGGTAAAGAGCTGATGCAAGAAGTAGCAAAGGCAAAATGTGGAATGTAAAAAAGTATTTTTAGATTCAAACATAGTTTTAGATATATTAAATAGTTCTAGGTCTCAAAGCGAAGAAGCAAAATTGTTGTGGAAAGAGTTGGTAGTAAATGATATTGATATTGTTATTAGTGAAGATATGTTAAGTACAGTTTTTTATATAAATAAAAATAAAAAAACTACTTTAGAGTTTTTTAATGTAATAAGAAGAAGATGGATAATATCTTCTTTTGGTGAAAAACTTATTGAAGATGCTATAGCCATATCCCTAGAAAAAAACTTAGACCTAGAAGATGTTTTACAATGTTTATGTGCAAAAAATAATAAGTGTGACATTTTAATAACAAACGATAAAAAGTTTTATGATTGTGGTGTAAAAATAATGAGTATAAAAGAGTTTTTAGATGAAAAATAGAATAGATTTTGATGAGGCTTTAAAGCTTTACGATATGGACTTGTTTGAGTTGGGTGAGATGGCAGATGCTAAAAGAAAAGAGTTGCATGGTGATAAGACATACTTCAATATAAACCGCCATATAAACCCTACTAATGTATGTGCGGATATTTGTAAATTTTGTGCCTATAGTGCAAATAGGAAAAATCCAAACCCTTACGCTATGAGTCATGATGAGATTATGAAAATAGTAAAAGATGTAGAATCTCGTGGGGCTAAAGAGGTACATATAGTATCTGCTCATAACCCAGATACTGGGCTTAATTGGTACTTAGATATTTTCAAAACTATAAAAAAAGAGTACCCAAATCTTCATGTAAAAGCATTGACTGCTGCTGAGGTTGATTTCTTAGCAAGGCACTATAATAAAAGTTACGATGAGATTTTAGACCTTATGGTAGAGAATGGTGTTGATTCGATGCCTGGTGGTGGTGCAGAAATATTTGATGAGGAAGTGAGGGACTATATCTGTAAAGGTAAAGTAACATCTGAGCAATGGTTAGAGATACATGAAAAATGGCACCAAAGAGGTAAAATGAGTAATGTAACTATGCTTTTTGGTCATGTAGAATCTCGTGCAAATCGCATCGACCATATGATGCGAATAAGAGAACTTCAAGATAAAACAGGTGGGTTTAACGCTTTTATCCCTTTAGTTTATCAAACAGAAAATAATTATCTTAAAGTAGATAAGTTTATGACTGCAAATGAGATTCTAAAAACTATGGCTATTAGTCGTATAGTGCTTGATAATGTAGCAAACCTAAAAGCTTACTGGGTAACAAGTACAGTAAACTTAGCACTTGTAGCACAAGAGTTCGGAGCAAATGACTTAGATGGCACGATAGAAAAAGAGTCTATAAACTCAGCAGCAGGAGCTAAAAGTGCAAATGGTGTAAATCTTGAAGAGTTTGTAGCACTTATAAAAAATAGTGGTTTTAGACCTGTTGAGAGAGATAGTGTTTATAATGAGATAAGGGAGTGGTGAGAGAATACCTTAAACACCCTATAACGATTGTTTTAATAACATCACTTCTTAATCTAGGAGGGATGTTTATTTATAACGATTATACTAATAAAAAACAAAAAATTGAAGAATCTAGATTAGCTAAGAACTTATATAAACAAAAGCAATTAGATGAGTTTTACATACCATTAGAGATAAAATTATTAGAATCCCAAAGAGAATGGTTTAAATACAAAAAGCGATATGCAAATAGTAAAGTATTTGAAAATATGTTAAATGGCATAGAAAATGAAGATACTTATCTTTGGAGAATAAATATGCTAAATATATTTAAATCAATTCATGAAATGATGTCAGAGATAATTTCAAGTAAGCGTAATTTAGCATTGGAGAACGAAGAACTACATAAACAGCTCGATTTATTAGTCAGCCATATATATGAATATAAAGTTATATTTGCTATGTGGGTAGATGGTAATAATAAAAAGAATATAGCTGATATAAAGTTTCCAAATGAATTAATAAATTTGATTCAAGAGGATATAAAAATATTGAAAAATAAACAAAGATAAATTATTACTTATCTATATCAAATAAATCACTCTTTGCATCTATACCTTACAACCTATTTACAAATAATAAGATATATAAATATGTATCTATTTTTTTATGTTTACTTAAAAGCTTTATGTATAGAATTAATAGCTTAGGCATAGAGTTTGATAAAGAGGATAGGAATATATCTAGTGTTGAATTTAAGTTGAACTAGAGTTTAATGATAAATATAAGTTTAACTATAACATAACTAATAATTAGATAAAATAAGTGACATATCACTGGAGAAAACATAATGAATTTAATGATAGAAAATATCGGGATTATAAAACAAGCTGATGTTACAATTGATGGTTTAACAGTTATTGCTGGTGGTAATGATAGTGGTAAAAGTACTGTAGGAAAGATGTTGTTTTCTATTATAAAATCTATCAGTAGATATAAAGAAGATTTGGAAGAAGATAAAGAAAAAAATATTAAACAGTTAGTTGATAGAATATATTTTATACTTAGAAGAAACATAAATTTTAATGAAAATATTGACATAAAGGATATGTTTTATCCAATTTCATTTATGGAAGATATAAATAGAAATAGTACCGAAGCAGTTAATAGTAGAATTGATTTCATAGAAAGCTATAGTATTAGCAAAATAATATATGATAGACTTAATGATTTAAAAAAAATAGTAGCACAAGATGATAATAAAAATGAAACTATAAAAAGAGCATTTAAAAAAATAATATACTCTGAATTTGCCGGTGAAGTAATTAATAAGCATATTAAAGAGAATGAATTATCTTATGTTAATATAAAAGAATATGAAAATGAAATTTTAAATATTGATATGACTAATATAAATGATATAAATTTCAAATTAAATGATGATTTATATTTTAATGATAGTACATTAATAGAAACACCAATGATTTTAAACTTTAATGAATCTATTGAAAATTCCAAATCATATTTTGAAATTAGAGATAAAAATGACAGATTAAATTATTTAGGTATGCCAAATATAGCCTTTCATATTAAAGATATTGACTCAAAATTAAAAGAATCTATTTACAATGATGAGAATTTATTTAAAAATAATGAATTATCTCAAAAAATATCAGATATAGTCAATGGTGAAATGAAGTTTATACCTAAAGAAAAAGAATTTATTTATATAAAAAAAGATGGTAAAAAATATAAGAATATAAATACTGCTAGTGGTATTAAATCATTTGGAATACTTCAAATGCTTTTTAATAGTGGCTTAATAGATGAAAGAAGTATTATAATTATAGATGAACCAGAAGTACATTTGCATCCAAAATGGCAACTAAAATATGCAGAATTAATAGTTTTACTTGTTAAAAACAACATTAATATTTTAGTAACTACACATAGTCCATATATGATTGAAGCTTTAGAATTATTTAGTCAAAAAGAAAAAATTTCATCAAATTTTTATATTGCACAAAAAAATAAGAATGATACGATAATCAGTAATGTTAATAATAATTTAGAAAAAATATATGAAACATTATCTGAACCTTTTAGTGTACTAGAGAAAATATCAATAACAGATAATTTTAAATGGTAAGATTTTTAAATACACACTTTATTGAAATCAGAATAATAGAAACACAAACTTTTGAATATTTTTTAGCAACTAAGAATTTATAAAAGGGAAAAATATATGAGTTTAATAAATATAAATAATCAATAGATGATTTTTTAGATTGTATTAATAGTCTTATTAATGGTATGGCAATGTTGAACAAATACTCAAAATTAAGAGATAAAAGTTTTATGATAAATATAAATCAAGACTCTATACCAATTAAAAATTAAAATACAAAAATATTTAGATAAAAAAGGAACTATTTATGCCATTTTCTAAACTCGGATTATCAGATAAAATACTCAGCACACTTAAAAAAAGTGGTTTTTCTAAACCTACACCTATACAAGAGAAAGTGATTCCTCTTGTACTTAAAAAGCATGATATACTTGCTCAAGCTCAAACTGGGAGTGGTAAGAGTGCGAGTTTTGTATTACCTATTTTAGAATTTTTGTCTAAAAATAGAGGTGAGGGTAAAGCGAAAATAAAAGCACTTGTGTTGACACCTACTAGAGAATTGACACTACAAGTAGCAGATGCGTTTAAAACATTTGGTAGAGATTTTAAGAAAAAGCTAAAAGTAGTTAGCGTTATAGGTGGAGAGGGGATAGGCGATCAGCTTTATGCAATTCAGCAGGGATGTGATGTTTTAGTTGCGACTTCTGGTCGGTTACTTGATGTTGTGAGCAAAAAACAGATGAATTTATCTCTCGTTGAATTTTTAGTTCTTGATGAAGCTGATAAGATGCTAAATCTTGGTTTTGCAGAGGAGTTAGAACTTATACTAAAAGAGATACCCTCACAGCGTCAAAATCTTCTATTTTCGGCAACTTATCCTACGTTCCCCTACAGATTATCTTCATCGCATCGGAAGAACAGCAAGAGCTGGAAAAGCAGGGATGGCAGTTTCTTTTATCTCACACGAGAATCGAGACCATTTTGCAATTATTCAAAAAAAATGTAAAACTAACATAACTTTAGAGAAGATAGCAGGGTATGAGATAACTGGTAAAGCACCTTTAAAAGTAAAGGGACAAGCACCAGTAAAAGGTAAGAAAAAAAGTAAAAAAGATAAGTTAAGAGAACAAGCTCTTAAAGATGCTAACTGACATCTTTTTTTCGTTTTGCTTGTTGTTGTACTTTCTTATGGCGTGGTTTTTTTGTTTTGTCTTTTTTAGATGTAGTCAAACGGTTAGTATGTTCAAAGTTTTCTATCTCTGATTCAGTCATTTCACATCTCATCATAAACTCTATAGTTTCTAATGATTTTTCATCCTCAGGGTCTATAAGTGCGATAGACTCTCCCGTCTCATCAACTAAACGCAGACGCTTAAAGTAGTCAGAACTATCAAATGGAAGGTCATAGTTTACAAGAATTTCAATATCTGTAAGAGATAGTTTTTCTAAGATTCTATCAGTAGTTATTAGGATTTTTATCTCTTTAGAGTTGAATGCAGTTTGAGCATCTTCTATTTGAGATGCTCTATGATTCCCATGAATAGCAAGAGATTTAATATCTTTTTCATTAAGGTATGTCATCAGTTTATCAGCACTTGTTTTATTTTTTACAAGCACTATAGTTTGTTTCTCATTTATAGTTTTTACTATCTCTGTAAACATTCTATTTTTATCATGTTGCTGTACAAAATAAGATAATTGTTTAGTTCGCTTACCAACGCTAATATGGTCATAGTATTTTTTAGTTTTTTCTTCGCTCATATTAATAATATCCTGAAATGTTTTAGCGAATTATATCCAATTTGCTACATATAAGTATTTTTTGGTGTAAAATAATATATGAATAAAACTAAAGCAAAAATCTTTTTATTTACAGATGGAAGTGTAAATCCTCAGAGCGGGATAGGAGTAGGGGCTTATCTGCTTGTAGATGAAACTGAACTCTCCTCCGCAACACTAGAAAAAAAGATAAAAACTAAAAAATTTGAAAATACATCCTCAACAAAGTTAGAGTTAGAAACGCTTTTATGGGCTTTTGATGAGCTAGAATTAAATGATTTTAAAACAGTAGTCTATACAGATTGTCAAAATATCATAGGTTTACTAGATAGACGAGAGAGACTTGAAAGAAAAAACTATAAAAATAGTAAAAATATAGAGATAAAAAATAGTGAATTATATAAAGATTTTTTTAAAAGGTTAGATATCTTGGATTGTGAATTTGTTAAAGTGAAGGGTCATAAGAGAGCATCTGTAAAGGATGAAATAGATGAGATTTTTACTCTTGTTGATAGGATGACGAGAAAGAGTCTTCGGGAGATTATTAAAATATGAAAATATCAGTAGTTATCCCAACTTATAATCGTTACGAGTTTTTAAAACGAGCATTATCTTCTGTTTATAGTCAAACAGAGATTCCGAGTGAAGTCATTGTCATAGATGATGGTTCAACTGATAAAACTTCACAAATACAAAAAGATTTTTCTCAGATAAAATACTTTTATCAAAAAAATAGTGGTGTTAGTTCTGCTAGAAATTTGGGGATACAAAAAGCATCTTTTGAGTGGGTGGCTTTTTTAGATTCTGATGATGAGTGGCATCCACATAAATTAAAAGAACAAGTTGCATTTCATAAACAAAATCCAGATATTTTGATGAGTTATACTGATGAGAGATGGATAAGAGATGCTAAAGAGATAAAAATCCCTAAGAAGTTTAAAAAGTATGGTGGTGAGATTTTTAGTGAGTGTTTATCTCATTGTATTATCGCTCCATCGGCAACTATAGTTCATAAATCCTTGCTTGAGAAAGTAGATTTGTTTGATGAAGAGTTGGAAGTTTGTGAAGATTATGACTTGTGGCTTCGTATAGCAATAGAGCATAATATAGGTTTAGTAGATAAAAAACTTATAACTAAATATGCAGGGCATGACGACCAACTTAGTTTTAAGCACTGGGGAATGGATAGATTTCGTGTTAAAGCATTAGAAAAATTATTGGTTGAAAATCCTAAACAAAAATCTATCATCATAAAAACATTAAAGAAAAAGTATGAACTTTTATTAAAAGGTGCTATAAAGCATAAAAAAGAGGTTGATATAAAACGATTTAGTTTAAAATTAGCTATGAACTTTAATTGATTAAGTATTTTTTAGCTACAATTGCAAAATTATTATTTATGTATATATAAGGATTTATTTTTGAATTTATTAAATATTTTTTCTAGGATTTCAGCTACAAAACCAGTTAAAAATGAAGTTTCATCTCATTGGGTAAAATGTAAATCTTGCCATGCACTTATGTATTATAAGGAAGTTTGTAACCAAAACTATGTATGTCCAAAATGTGGATTTAATATTAGAATTGGTGTAGATGAAAGGATTAAGCTTCTATCAGACGAGGGTAGTTTTGTAGAGTATGATGAGAATCTTAGACCGATTGATCCATTGAATTTTGTAGATAAAAAATCTTATATTAAAAGAATAGAAGCAGGTGTTGCTAAAACAGGAAGACATTCATCAGTAGTTAGTGGTGAACTTACTATGAATGGTGTAGCTTCTCAAATAGTAATTTTTGATTTTGCATTTATGGGTGGTTCATTAGGTTCTGTTGAGGGTGAAAAGATAGTTCGTGCTGTAAATCGTGCTATAGAAAAGAGACAGGGTTTGATTATTATTAGTGCTAGTGGTGGTGCTAGAATGCAAGAATCAACTTTTTCATTACTTCAAATGAGTAAAACATCAGCTGCACTTGCAAAACTAGCTAAACAAAATTTACCATATATATCAGTATTAACTGATCCAACTATGGGTGGTGTTTCTGCATCATTTGCAACGCTTGGTGATATTATCATAGCTGAACCGGGAGCTCTTATTGGTTTTGCTGGGCAGAGGGTTATTGAACAGACTATAGGTTCAGCTCTTCCAGACGGTTTTCAAAGAGCAGAATTTTTACTTGAAAAAGGTTCTATTGATATGATTGTAAATAGAAATGAACTTAAAAAGACTTTATCAGATTTATTAACACTTTTAAAAGTAGCATAGTGCGTCTTTATGCACTTTGTGATCAAGAACTTTTAGATAAAAGAAATATATCACTTTTAGATTTTATAAAACTTGCAAAAGATAATAATGCTGAGATTATTCAGTATAGAAATAAAAAATCAGATATTTCATTTATAAAGCAACAGCTTATAAAGATTAGAAATAATTTTGATGGTGCTTTGATTGTTAATGATGCTTACGAACTTGCAGAGTTTTGTGATGGCATACATCTAGGTCAAGAAGATTTACAAAAAATTGATGAAAATATAGAAGAAGCTATAACTTTTTTAAGAAAAACTATAAGTAATGATAAAATCATTGGTATATCTACTCATAATAAAGAGGAAATCGTTCAAGCTAATGGGTTAGATGTAAATTATATTGGTTTAGGTGCATATAGAGATACTAGTACAAAAACTGATATAAGTTTGATTTTAGGAGATGGTGTAGATAGACTAGCCTCAATTTCTAAACATCCAGTTGGTGTTATAGGTGGAGTTAGGATGGATGATAAGTTTGAAAATATAACTTATCTAGTTATAGGTAGTGGATTGATTAAATGAAGATAGATATTATTTCTATAGCTAAGAAAGAGCGTTCAATTTATGATCCACTATATAAAGACTTACAAAAAATGATTTCTCGCTTTGCTAAGGTAGAGGATATTGAAATTTTCCCAAAAGATGTAGCAAAATCACACACCATCTCACCAGAAGCCTCACAGCAGGCATATACAAGAGCCTTAGAACCTTATTTAACTAAATCTTTTAGTATAACATTGCATCCAAAAGGTAAGAAATTAGATAGTTATGAATTTAGTAAGCTTTTAAATGATAAAATGGCGGTTAAGTTTTTTATCGGTGGAGCTTATGGCTTTGAAGAGCAATTTTTAAAAGAGAGTGATGTTGTTATAAGTTTAAGTGAATTAACAATGAGTCATAAAATTGCTAAAGCTGTGTTGATGGAACAGATTTATAGAGGTTTTTCAATATTAAGTAATCATCCGTATCATAAATAAGGAAAAGAAGTGCAACAAAGTGAGTTAAATTATTTTAAAGATTTATTAGAAGAACGAAAACTTCAAATAGTAAAAAATATTTCAGGTGTTAATGAGGAATTAATTCAACTTGGTAAAGAAGAGTTAAATGATGATTGTGATTATGCAACTAATAATAATTATTCTTCAGTAGAAAGTGCAATTATTTCTCAACAACAAGCTGAATTAAAAGAGATAGATATTTCATTAGTTAAAATAGCATCATCAGAGTTTGGTGTTTGTGAAATGTGTGAAGATCTTATTGGTTTTCAAAGATTAAAAGTAAAACCACATGCAACATATTGTTTTGATTGTAGAGAGATCGCAGAAAAATCTAAATAGAAATAAGGATAATTAAGATGCATATAAAAAAATACACAGTGGCTTCATTAATATTAATAGCTTTAGTTGGTTGGTATATCTTTGCATATATTACACAGGAGACAATGAGCATAGATTTTTTTGGTATTCATACACCATCATTATCAATAGCATTATGGGTTGTTTTAGCCATGTCATCTCTTTATATCTCAAGTTTAGTTCATATGTCTTTTTATTCACTACTTGCAAGTTTAAAGCTTCGTAAATATGAGAAAGATTTTGAAAAAATTATTGATGCAATAGTTGATGCATATCTTGCAAAAAAGGATAGAAAACATAGTTTTAAAACACCAAGATATAAGCTTATTGGTTCACTTATAGACTATACAACACTTTCTCCAGATACAGAATTAGATGTAAATATGGAAAATGAAAAAATTAAAGATGTGATAGAAGCTATTAATAAAGTTAAAAATGGAGAAGTTGTTGATCTTAAAAAATACTCACTTTCTAAAAGTAACCAATTAGTAGTTCAAAATGTAAAAAATAGTTATATAAATAAAAATATTACTGCAGATGAGATTTTAAATAATTCACAAAAATATGATACTGATTTATGTAAGTATATTTATGAAGATATAGCTAAAACTTTACCATTAAAATCTATAGAAAAATATAGCTCTTTTTTAAGTAAAGAGTCACTTTTTTCAATTTTAGCAAGAATAAATTCTGAAGAAAATATTTTAGAAATATCAAATGATGCTCTAATAGCTTTATTTGATAAGTTAGAGCTTGAACAAAAAGATTTTATAGAAATATCAAGAAAATTATCTAAATCTATGGCTCCAGATCAGAGAATGAAACTATTTGAAATATTAAGTGATAAAAATGAAGAACTTATAGAGGTTTATCTATATACGCTATTTGATTTAGAATTATTAGAACCAGCTGATGAGATTTTACGAAATTCTCAAGAAAATGAGTATCTTAATTTTAAAGCTTATCGTGCTTTAAAAGAACATAATCAAAATTTTAATATAGATTTATTTATATCGTGATAGAAAAACTTTCATTTGAAAAGCCTGTTTATGCACTAGCTCCTCTTGCAGGCTTTACTGATCTTCCTTTTAGAAGTGTAGTTAAAAAGTTTGGGGTTGATTTAACTGTAAGTGAGATGCTAAGTTCAAATGCTCTTGCTCATGGTTCAAAAAAAACAATAAAAATGATTGAAAAATCTCCACTAGAAGACCCTTATTCTGTTCAAATTTCTGCATCTGAAGTTGATATGGCAAGGCGTGCTGTAGAAGTTTTAAATGAAGAAAATGGGATAGACATCATAGATCTTAATTGTGGTTGTCCTGTACCAAAAGTAGTTGGACATGGTAGTGGTAGTTCACTTTTACTAAATCTACCTCTTATGAGTGAGATAATAAAAACTATAAAAAATACTTCAAATAAAAGTTTAACAAGTGCTAAAATAAGACTTGGATTTAATGAAAAAAATCATATAGAAATCGCAAAAATAGTTGAAGATAGTGGTGCTGATTTTATAGCAGTACATGGTCGTACTCGTGCAGGAAAGTTTAAATCAGAAGTTGATTATGATGCTATAAAAGAGATTAAAGAGAGTATATCGATACCAGTTATAGCAAATGGAGATATTGATTCATATGAAAAAGCTAAATGGGTGCTAGAACATACTGGTTGTGACGGAATAATGATAGGTCGTGGAGCAGTTGGAAATCCTTGGATATTTCATCAGTTAAAAACTGAAAGTAAAGATATTAGTTTAAGTATAAAGCATGCTATAATCATGGAGCATTTTGATAAAATGATAGAAGTTTATGGTTCTCATGGTGTAGCAATGTTTAGAAAGCATACTCATACTTATTCTAAGGGTTTTCGTGGTGCTTCAAAGCTTCGTGATGAAGTAAATCATATATGCGGAATATCTGAATATAGAGATATTTTAGATAATTTTTTTAAAACTGCAGAGATAGCATAAAAAGGTGTTGTTATGTTGAATATAAGTAAATCAATTCAGACATTAGACCACAGTGATATATCAGATAATTTATTTCACTATGACTATAACACTAAGCATCTTTTATCATTAATAGAGAGTGATATAGATAAAGAAGATCCAGCATATTTAAGTTCATATAGGTCATTTGAAGGTGAAGTATTTGAAAACTTTATATATGAAAAACTTCTTAGGTATGCTTCTGATTGTAACGATATAGATAAGTTTATATTAAAAGGTTTTCATCAAAATAAAGAAAAAGCTTATGCCAACACCTTATCTATAAGTGAAAAACAGCAAATTGTTTATAGAACTAAAAGTCGTGAAATTAGTGAATTTGATGCTGTATTCTTAACTAAAGATAAGGAGCTTTATTTTGTTGAGATGACTTTAGTAAAATCTGTTTTAAAATTAAGAAAAAGACTTAGAAAGAAAAAAGCACTTTTAGAACTTATTTTTCCTGACTATACTATAAAAGCACTTATTATTTTAAATGAAGGTGCTAGTGGAACAAAACAGTTCCCATCTTATTGTAAAGTATGGTTTACACAACCATTTTCTGCTAAGGAAGTTTTAGATTATATAACTGAAGATAATCCAAGAAAATTAAATCCAAAACAGAAATTAAATTCACCTAAGTTTGTAGAAGCTCATTCATTAAAACTTCATCCATTTAGATACTACAATACAATGAGTTGGATAACAAAAACTTTGCGTAAACATAAAAAATTTGTTTTAGATATATCTTTTTTAATGAATCATAAAATTCAAAGATACCATGATTTATATAATAAATTTTATATTGGTTATCTAAACATAGAAGATGCAAAACAGCTTTTAAACCTTGATGATGAATATGAAGAAAATCAAAGGGTAGTTGTTGCTGTAGAGAAAAAGCATTCAGATGAAATTATTTTAACATACTATATTCAATTAACTCGTAAAAAACTTTATTTATATTCATTTAATGATGAAGATAAAGTGATTAAAGAGAAGAAAGATCCCTATGGAATAACTGTTACGGAAGTATTTCATATCAATAAAATGATGGATGCTAGTTACATTCTTAAATTAGGAAATATTAAAGTGATAAAGAAGCTATTAAAAGACTATACCTCGTAAGAGATATATGAAGCCTTATTTTTATAGGATTGAAGTGGTTCTTGATGTTTCTCTTCTATCTCTTCACCATTTAAAAAGTTATCTAACTCTTGATGCCTACTTTGTAAAATAGTTTCAAAATCACTTTTTGTAGTAGGTTTATTGTCTGTAAATTTATCTAATAGTATATTGTTTTTTCCCATTAGAACTAGATAGCTTTGTTGACCAAAATCAAGCATAACTACACTATTTTCTTCATTTAATTCTTTTTGAAATCTGATACTTACATTGTTTGAATCTGTTTGTTGGTTTGTTGTTTCCATAGGTGTTTTAGTCTCTTTAAATAACCATGAATTATTATTTGGTTCTGTGATTTTTTTCTTAAGATAAAAAAGAATTAAAATACCTATGATTAGAATACCAATAACTATATAGTAACTAGTTGATATTTCAGTAGTTTTTTTTGTAGGTAGTTGAGATAGTTGATTGTCATTTGAAATACTTCTTTCTCTTTCTCTTTTTATAGGTTTTGTATTTGAAAAACGCAGTCTCAAGCCGTATCCATCAGATGTTTTAGAAGCTTTTAGTATTACAGATTCAGGGATTTTAGCTACTATTTGAGTGTATCCAGCCATTGGAGTAATACTAAGTGTAGATATATATTTTGATGATAATTGTTTAAGTTTTGATGACTCAATTTGAGCATTTTCGAGTTTAATAATAATTTTTTTATTAGATTTACTTTGTTTAATGACACCTTCATAAGGTGTATCAAAAGTAATCATAACATCAACTCTATCAGTTCTATCATATATGTTATAACTTAAAATTTTAGAAGCAAAGATAGTAAGTGGAAGTAGGAATAGAAGTAAAAGTTTAATCATAATCTCTCTTTTGAAAGGTGGTATAAAACAGAGCCTGAATCTAAAACTTCATTTATACGGATTGCAAGATTTTTCTCATAAACCATAACCTCACCTTTACCTAATATTCGACCATTAACATAAGTTTCAACACTCTCTCCAGCTGGTTTTTTCAAGTCAACTATAGAACCTTTTTCAAGTTTTAAAATTTCAGATACACTAAGCTCAGTTTCACCTAATACGGAAACAAATTCTACTTCCATATCTAAAAGACCTGAGTAGTCCATCCACGCTAATTCCTCGTCTGCATTATATGTTATCTCTTCATTAGTATATTTATAATTATTTTTACTCAATCTATTTCCTTGATTGCTATTAGTAAATTATCATCTTGAACTTTTATTATTTTTATTTCATCATAATCAAAATTGAAATAGCCTACTTTTATAAAATGTGGTGTATCAATGGTGAAAGGATTTTCATTCTCTGCAATAACTTTAGCACTTCCTATAATTAGATTAGCGGTTTCTAGTGTCATATCTATTAGGGTGTTTTCATCACTTTCATCTTCTTCAAGAAAAACTTTTGAAACTCTTTGTATAAAACGGTTTTCACCAGCAATATAAATTCTATATTTTCTACTAGATTTTGTATTTATATCAATATAAGTAATAATTGTTTTATTCTTTGCAAGTTCATTATTTGTAGTATATGGAAGTGTGATTTGGTGGTTACAAAAGTTCTTAGCAGCTTGAAAAATAGTGTCTATCATCTATGTACCTTTTAAAATATATAATTTTTGATTATACTTTAAAAACTCTCAAATATTAATTAAATTTGTTATAATTTTGGATGGAATTAATTGTATTTGGCATAGCAGTTGGCTTATTATCTGGTTTTTTTGGAATAGGTGGGGGAACTATACTCATTCCTCTTTTACTTTTATTAGGTTATGAAACTAAAGTTGCAATAGGTATTGCAGTTGTACAAATGGTTTTTAGTTCTATTTATGGAAGTTATTTAAACAATAAAAAAGGTACGCTAGATATAGCGATGGTTATTGTTATTGGTTTAGGTGGTTTTGTTGGGGCTTTAGTAAGTGGTGATATAACCTCTTCATTTGATGATAAAACTTTAGAAATTATTTTTTTATCATTTGCTTTTTTTGCTTTAGTAAGGTTGTTTTTTAAAACAAAAGAGTACAGAGAAGAAAAAACTGTAAATAAATCTATATTGTTTATGATAGGTTTATTTCTTGGTTGTATTAGTATGACTATAGGTGTTGGTGGTAGTATTATTTTAGTACCTATTTTAGTTGGTTTTTTACATATTCCATTAAAAAAAGCTACATCAGCTGGTTTATTTTTTGTGGTATTTTCATCAGTTTCTGGACTAATTTCACATTCATCAAAAGGTCATATCGATTTTGAATCAGGTATAATTATTGGCTTAGCATCTTTGGTTGGTGTTTATTTAGGGATACATTTAAAAGATATAGTTGATGCTGTTTTACAAAAAAAATTATTAGTTACTTTTTATGTAGTAATAGTTATATATTTGATGCAAAGAGTTTTTTTATAGGAAGTATT
>JAYEHQ010000062.1:0-12954 GCA_034659595.1 Campylobacterota bacterium | reverse complement strand
ACTCCCTTTGTGTTGGGTGTCTCTGTTTGTGGATGGGAATTATAGGGTGAAGGTGCTTAAAAGAAGCTTAAAGGGGTTTTTGGATGGGGGGAATTTTGAATTTCTTTTTTTTATCGCTTGCAAACCCCTTCTTTTAGGGGTTTTTGATGCTGGAAGTTTTTTACTATATAGTGCTTAATATCAAACCAGAGCTTCTATTATCCAGCCACCACCTATTAATTTATTTTCATTATAAAATACACCTGCTTGTCCAGTCGCTACACCTAAAACATTTTCATCTAAACTAACATAAGCTTTATTATCTTTTATCTCCACAAAACACTTTACTGCTTTTGTTCTATATCTTAACTTTACTGTAGCTTCAAACTTTTTTGAATCATTAAACATATTTAAGTTATTGAGAACTACACTATTACATATCAGTTCATCTTTCTTTCCAACTGTTATTTGATTTTTATGAGGGTCTATACTTAGAACATAATGTGGGTCATGCGCTCCATTAACTGTAAAACCTTTTCTTTTACCTATCGTATAATGCATATAACCTTTATGTTTCCCTACTATAGTTCCATCTTTATCTAAAACATCACCTGTATTATCAACATCTACGAAATCTTTTAATAAATCAGTATAAGTAGTTTCTACAAAACATATCTCACTAGACTCCCCTTGTGATGCAAAAGATTCTAATCCATCTATAGATAATGCCAACTCTTTTATATCACTTTTTTTTCTATCTCCTAAAGGAAATAAAAGTCTAGATAAAATATCTCTTTGAACATAAAATAAAAAATAACTTTGATCTTTTGTATCATCTGAAGCTTCATAAAAATATTTCCCATCAGTTTTAATATAATGCCCTGTTGCTATATAATCGGCTTTAACACTGTCAGCAAATTTCACCATCTCTCCAAACTTTAAATTTCTATTGCATAAAGCACAAGGGTTTGGTGTCATTCCAGCTTTATAAGTATTTATGAAGGGTTTAAATACTTTTTCATCAAATTTATCTTCTAAATCTAATACATGTAATTTCATCCCTACAAAATCTGCAGCTTTTTGAGCTCTTGCTTGATTTATCTCATGATACCCAGGTTTAGAATGTAGTTTCATATAAAGACCCTCACATTCATACCCTTCTTCTTTTAAGAGTAGTGCAGTTATTGTTGAATCAATCCCTCCACTCATTCCAATTAATACTTTTGAGTTTTTCATTTTTTTTTCTTTTTGCGTTTTTGTTTTTGAAAATTTGTAAGTAATTTACAATAACTAGTTTCTTTTAAACCAATATCCTCAAGAACTTTTATTTGTGTAACTAAAGAACTGTTTATTTCATTGACAATTACTTCTAAATCATCTGTTAATATGATAATCTCGAAATCAGTTCTATTAATCATATTTTCATTATAAAGTTTTTTTTCTATAAATTCCATAAGTGGCTTATAAAATTCTATACCTACTAAAAATATTTTTACACCTATGACTTTTTTTGTTTGAACAAGAGTTAATGCTTCAAATAACTCATCTAATGTACCATAGCCACCTGGAAATAATACATACGCTATAGAGTACTTAACTAACATCACTTTTCTTGAAAAAAAATAATCAAAACTAAGACTTTTTGTTGTATATTTATTTGCTACTTGTTCAAATGGTAAATCTATATTTAAACCAATAGATTCAGTATTTTTATATTTTATAGCACCTCTATTAGCAGCTTCCATTATTCCTGGACCACCACCAGTCATAATGTTAAAACCATGCTTAGATAAAATAGAAGATAATTTTTGAGCTTTCTTATAATAAAAATTCTTACTATCAGTCCTAGCGCTTCCAAAAATTGTTACTGTTGGTCCTAACTCTCCTAGTTCATCAAAACCTTTAAGAAAATCAGCCAATATTCGAAAAACACTCGATGCGTCCGCAGACTTAATATCTTTTAAATACTTTATTGTTAATTCTGCTTGTTCTTTTTGCATCTAATACTATTCCTTTAATTTTTCAAGTCGCTCTCTTTTTGTTCCAATCGTAGTTATTTGAACACCAAAGTTCCCATCAACTATAACAACTTCACCTTGTGCGATAACATTATTATCAACTAATATCTCAAGTGGATCATTTGCTAATTGATTTAATTCTATAACTGAACCAATATCCATATTTAATACATCTTTTAAAAGCATCTTTTTCTTACCAATTCTAACTTTAACAGGAAGTTTAACATCCATAATCAATGAAATATTATTCATCTCTTCATTATTTAGTTGAATATTTGAATCTTCGTTATTAGAAGGTATGTCATCAATTAAATCATCTCCACCAGAACCTATATCTGGAGAACCAAATAATGAATTTTCTAATTGTTCATCCATTATAAAAGATATGATTGATTCTAGCCCTTCCATACTAAAATTATAAACAAACATTTTACTAAATGATTCTAAACTAACTTCTTCTTCAGAATCAATAAATTCAATATCATCAATGTTAAATGATAGTACAGGTATCTCTTTTTGACCAGAAAGTGTATTTGCTATAGCTCCAAATATATTAGATATTATCTCTTTTGTTGCGTCTAAATCATCTTCACTAACATCATTTCTGTCACTAGCTTCTTCACCCATCATCATATCTGAAAGAGATGTAGAAAGATTTGAAGGTAAAGCTACCATAGCATTAGCTTCTACATCACCACTAACTTTTATTTTCACTAGCACCATAGGTGGTATAATATTAGATATTATACTTAACTCTTGTTCCTCTTTTAGTTCTAAACTTGGAGCCATACCTACAAGAGCTTCGATTGTACCTATCGTCTCATCTTCAAATAATTTCATAAAAGCACTCATTTAACTACTCCTCATCTTCAAATTCATCTTTCTCATTCTCATTATCTATAATCTCTTTAACACCAAACATTTTTTCTTGTCTTAAAAGTTCAAAGTTTTCTAATGCTCGTTTAACAGCATCTTTTTCTGTATCTATTACCTCTGTTATTTGGATAGATTTTCTAAATCGTCTTAAACCAATTTTACCTTTAAACCTATCTTTTAAATCTACACTAACCGTTACAATATCATCAGCTGGACTTGATAATCTAACCACATCACCAACTTGTAAACTCAAAACATTTTTCATAGTAAGTTCAGCATCACCCATATATGCTTCAACAGTCACTTTAGCACCACCAAGTAAAACTTGAAGTTCTGTATTTCTACTTTTTTTAGAACTTGTTTCATTTAACATTAAATCTCTTGACGCTAATTTTGGCAATATTGGTTCAAGTGCGATTACAGGGTAACATATATTCATCATGCCAGAACTATGTCCAATAATTATCTCCATTACAACCATTACAACAATCTCATTTTGTGCAACAATCTGTACAACATTTGGACTTGATTCTTTTGATTCAACTGTTGGATAAACTTCCATTACTGGTCCCCAAGCCTCTTTAAGAGTACTCATCATAACCCTTAAAATAGTTTCAAAAAGACTTAACTCTATATCTGAAAATTCTCTACCACTATCATAAGGTTCACCCTTACCACCTAAAAGTCTATCAAGCATTGGAAAAGCGATTGATGGATTTATCTCAATAACTCCATTACCCTCTAATGGTTTTACGGAAAAAACATTAAAACTCGTAGGATTTGGTAAAGACATCAAAAACTCACCATAAGTCATTTGATCTACTGAATGAAGTTGTATTTCTACAATTGAACGCATTATAGAGGAGATTTGAGAAGCTAATGAACGAGCCATTTTTTCATGAACACCACGAAATGCTCTTAATTGCTCTTTAGAAACCCTATTTGGTCTTTTAAAATCATATAAGGTTACTTGTCTTTGTTGCGTACTAAAAGAATCATCGGAACTATCAAGGACATCATCACCCTCATCTTCAACGACATCTAAAAGAGCATCAATCTCATCTTGTGAAAGTATATCTGCCATTTTAAGCCCCTATGCTATCTCTAATCTTTTGAATTACAGATTTATGAATTTGTGAAATTCTTGATTCTGTAATATTTAAAATATTACTTATCTCTTTTAATGTTAATTCTTCAAAATAATATAATTGAATAATCATTTGTTCCCGTTCTTTATAAACAGATAAAACATTTTTTATTTTTTCTATAAGTTCTTCTTTTTCAATCTTAGCTAAAGCAGCACCCTCATCTCCAACTTGTAACTGGTCATGTAAAGGCATCACTGTATATATAGTAGATGCTATCCTTGCTTCATGAACCTTTTGGACACTCTCATCTAATTTTTCTGCTAACTCGGCATCTGTTGGTTCTTCATTATGAGTAAGCATATACTCTTCAACAGCATAATCAATAGCCTTAACTAACTTTCTACTAGCACGAGATAAAATATCTAAGCTTCTTAAATAATCAAGCATAGCCCCATATACTCGTTTTTTTGCATAACCCCAAAAATTATCATTTAAACTCTCATCATATCTTCTTGCTAATTTTATAAGTTCTTCAGTTCCTATAGCTGAGAGATCCATAAAATCAATAGAACTAGGTAGTCTTTCTTTTAGGCGAAAAGCCATAGCTTTAACCGCAGGTAAATATGATATAGCAAGTTCATCTTCTTTATGCTTAATATTTTTAATATAAGAATTTTTAATCATTTTTTTTCAATCTTTTTTCTTTAGAATTAAACTTTGTAGCTATATCTAAAATTTCACAATTAGAATCTACTATTTTTTCCCTCTTTTTAATCTCTTTTAAAAATAAATCTAATTCTTTTTCATGTAAATCTTTTGGGAAGAAATATCCACCAGCAGTTATTGTTTTAAAATAAAAAGCTACTACAATATGTGAAAAAAGATAAAAGAACAGAGTGATAAAAAATGTATAAGTTAATAGTCCTTCAGCATCAAATGATTTTAATACACCAAAAATAATACCAACAAAGAACCCTTGAACTGTAAAAAAATATACAAAATTCTCACCTAGCATCTATTACTTCCCTGTATTTAAAACCTAAAAATGTTCTATAAGACGCTTAAAAAAACCAGATAAACCACTTTCAGTAGAAGAAACTAGCACATCTCGTTCCAATTTCTTAGCAATATTATTTGCAATTGAAACTATATCTTTATAAACATTAGAATTTATATGCGTTGCACAAAATAATGCTCTTTGTTTTACAGAACTAGAAACTTTTATATCATTATTTATTTTACCTACAAGGTGTAAATTCAAATCTTTTCTAATATTTTGTAAAGCTACTTTTTTAATTTTACCAAAAACTGCATCTGATTCTTTATCATTTTTAACTTGATTCATAATCATACCAATATCATCTCTATATGTAGATATAGACTTTATAGTAGCATAAGCATCAGTTATTGCAGCAGGATCTGGAACAGTTACAACGATTACATCATCAGCAGCATTTAAAAACATTTTTATATGCTCCCCTATCCCTGCCCCTGTATCTATAATCATTACATCTAGCTTATCAAGAACTCTAGCTTCTTCCATAAATCTTTCAAATAATGCCATATCTGAATATTTAATTATCTCATCACCACTATCACCTGGTATAAGGATAAGATTTCTTGTAATAGGTATAAGAACATCTGCAACAGTAGCCTCACCTTTAAGTACATGCAATATATTTTTCTTAATTTTTACATTAAACATTACATCTAAATTGGCTAAACCTATATCTGCATCAAATATTCCAACATTTAATCCATTTTGAGACAATACATATGCAAGGTTAGAACTTATGGTACTTTTACCTACACCACCTTTACCACTTGTTACAGCAATAAATCTAGTTTTTTTAGACTTTTTCTTAGAATTAGATGCTACTAACTTTTCAAGTTCTTTAGCTTGATGATCACTCATACTTCACTCCTATTAAATCCATTAAGTAAGCAATCTACAAGAAAATCACTACTTGCAGTTACTAAATCTTCGGGGACTTCTTGTCCAACAGAAAAATAGCTTATAGGTTTTTTAGTCTCATAAGCTAAAGAAAAAATATTTCCAAATCCCATTGTTTCATCCAGTTTTGTAAACATTAGGGTATCAATATCTAAAGAGGAAAAATTGTCATAAGTTACTTTTAAATCTTCATATTTTATAGAACTTGGCATTACCAATGTAACATCAATATTATATTGAGAAGTATTTGCATTTAAACACTGATAAATTTTTTCAATCTTACTTTTATCATATGGACTAGAACCCATAGTATCAACAAGTATATAGTCACAATATTGTAAAGAGTTTAACGCTGAAGCAAATTCTGGAGGATCAACAACAGTCTCAATCGCTAATTTCATCATTCTAGCATATTGCATTAATTGCTCAACTGCACCAATTCTATAAGTGTCTAAAACAATAAGTCCAACTTTATATTTTTTTTGTAACAAAAAAGAGTATCTTGCAGCAAGTTTTGCTATAGATGTTGTTTTACCAACACCTGTTGGACCGACTAACATTATTACTTTTTTATTTCCTACAGATGCTAAACTTTCTAATCTTATAGGTACCATTTTTCTAAGTATTGTTTGGAAATATCTTTTAACAGTTGATGAGTTTTCTCTCATTCTAAAAGGCATATGTTCTAGTGACATTTTCATAAGAGAATCTAAATGTTCCTTATTCATACCACTTTGATATGACAATCTATATATTTCAGCAAACTCAGGAGGAATATTACTATCTAAA
Source organism: Campylobacterota bacterium (assembly GCA_034659595.1). Taxonomy (GTDB): domain Bacteria; phylum Campylobacterota; class Campylobacteria; order Campylobacterales; family Sulfurimonadaceae; genus Sulfurimonas. Next base: position 6,250 of record JAYEHQ010000062.1, on the reverse strand, counting down.
TCAGGAGATTTTTCATCCCAAAACATATTTTGAATAAGTTTAACTTTATCACCAATCTTATTTATTTCTGACTTTAACTCTTTTAGCTCTTTTGGTTCATTCACTATCGGCTGAGAAATATTATTTGGAAATGTTTTTTTTCTTGAATAATCAAAACTATCTTCTGCTGTATTTGAAATTTTAGAAATCTGAGCTGCAGCATTTGAAATATCAAATAGTACATCTTCACTCTCTTTGGCTATTGGTTTTTGTTTTTCTAAAGGTTTATTTTTTGGTTTATTATAACCACGAGGAAGTTTTTCCTCTTCTATACCTATAACTATCTCATAAATAGGCTCTCTGCCAAAAGCTTTTTTTTGAATCTCACGCGTTTCAATAAGCATTCCATCATCACCAATCTCCATTTTTGCTTTTTTTAAAGCATCTGAAGGGGTGCTGCCTGTAAATGTTAAAATCTTCATTTTCTAATATCCATTAAAGGTATCACTACACTCTCTCTTTTTGACCAACTAGGATGTGGAATTTTTAATCTTGGTTTATCTATAATTCTATTATCAAAAAATATAATATCTAAATCTAAAGTTCTTGGAGCATTTGCAAAACTTCTTTTTCTACCAAATTTTTTTTCAACTCTTAACAAGTAATCTAAAAAAGCTAAAGGTTGCATATTTGTTTGTAAAATCATGATTGAGTTAAAAAAATCATCTTGGGTTACATAACCAAAAGGCGGATTTTTCAAAATCAACGATGATGATATAAGCTTAACTCTCTTTTCCCTTTTAAACTCTATAAACAGATGCTCAAATCTACGCTTTACATCGCCTACATTTCCACCTATGCCTATAGTAGCTAGGTATCTAAAAGAACTTTTCTGTTTACATTTATAACCAAAGTGTAAGCCTTTAAAAGTTGTTAGACTATCATTTAACTTACACTTTATATACATATCTACTCTGTTGCAGCAGCTTGTTTTCTAGCTTCTTTGGCAGCATTTACTTCATTCATAATCTGTAAAATTCCAATCATTGCTAAATGGTATCCAAAAGGACCAAATCCTACAACTGATGAAGAACAAACAGGAGCTATCATATTTTCTTTTCTAAACTCTTCACGACGATGAATATTACTAATGTGAACTTCTATAGTAGGGATACTAACAGCAGATATAGCATCACGAATAGCGATAGATGTATGTGTATATGCAGCTGGATTAATAATAATTCCATCTATTTCACCATAACACTCTTGAACTTGATCTACAATTTCACCCTCTAAATTAGACTGAAAAAACTCTATCTCTACATTATTTTGTTTTGCAAAATCTTTCATTTGTGCATGAATTTGTTCTAATTTCATTGGACCATAAACATCTTGTTCTCTAACACCAAGCATATTCAAATTTGGACCTTGTATAACCATTATTTTCATTTATCAACCTTTTCTTTTTTAATTATTAGAATATTTAAGGGTTTATTTTATCTAAATAAAGCATAATCTCTTTTAAATTTACATAGAGGTTTAAAAATATGCAAATCATTTCGCCAAACTACATATATGCAAATGATAAAATTCTAAAAAATTTATCTGTTGCTTTTGATAAAACTATACAAAAAATTGCACCATTAACTGAATTGAAAAAAATTTATCCAGATGCGAAAGTAACTACTTTAAAAGAAAATTCACTACTTATGCCAGGGCTTATAAATGCCCATGTACACATAGAATTTAGTGCCAATAAAACTGAACTAAGTTATGGTGATTTTATGAACTGGCTTTATAGTGTGATAGAAAATCGTGAAAACTTAATAGGTGATTGCGATAAAGAGTGTATGGATAAAACAATAGACGCTATGCTTGAATCTGGCATCACAACGATTGGAGCTATAAGTTCTCATGCTATGGACTTGAAAGCTTGTGCAGATGCTAAACAAAATGTTGTATTTTTCAATGAACTTATCGGTTCTCAAGCTACTATGGCAGATGCTCTTTTTGGTGATTTCACTTCAAGACTAAATGCTTCAAAAATGGTTAAAAGAGATGGTTTTTATCCTGCGGTAGCTATCCATTCCCCTTACTCAGTACATCCTGTTTTAGTGAAAAAAGCACTTCAACTTGTAAAAGATGAAAACCTAAAAGTTACAGCTCACTTTATGGAGAGTAAAGCAGAAAGAGAGTGGTTAGATAAAAGTGATGGAGATTTTAAAGATTTTTTTGGAAAACTTTTAAAACAAAATCGTGCTGTTTGTGATTCTAAAGAATTTTTAGAATATTTTGATACTCATAATGCACTTTTAACTCATGTTACAAATGCAAATGATGACGAATTAAATACAATAGCATCAAATAACCATACTATTATCCACTGTCCTATCTCTAATAGACTCTTAGGGAATAAAACCTTAAATATTAAAAATCTTAATGACAAAAACATCAAATGGGTAGTGGCAACTGATGGTCTTAGTTCAAACTATAAACTTGACCTTTTTGAAGAGATGAAAATGTCACTTTTTATGCACAGTGAAGCACCTCTTCTTGAATTTGCAAAACAGCTTATAGATGGAGTTACTATAAATGCATCAGATGCATTGGGACTAAATACAGGTGAGATAAAAGAGGGTAAAAATGCTGATATGCTTATACTAGACTTAGATAAAGAACCTAATGATGAGTTAGCCATCCATTTAATACTTCATAGATATAATATCTCTAAAATTTTCATCAATGGAAATTTAGCAAAGGAAGACTAACTATATGAACTTTATCAAAAAACTATTTTTACCTATAACTATGCCTATGAAATTCATTCAAGAACATTTCAAGGCTATGATATTTTTACTCATTTTATTTTTACTTTTTGCCCCTCAAAGTGAAAAAGACTTAACTCCAAACAACCTACAAGAGATACACTTAATAGGTCCTATTATGGAAGCTTCTGAGGTTATAAAACAGATAGAAGATGCAAGAAAGAATACTAGCATCAAAGGTGTACTTCTAAATGTAAATTCACCAGGGGGTGCAGTAGCACCATCTATAGAGATAGCTTATGCCATAAAAAGACTAAAAGAGGCAAAACCAGTTATAGTTTATGCTAGTGGTACAATAGCTAGTGGAAGTTACTATGCAAGCATCTGGGCAAATGAGATAATCGCAAATCCAGGAAGTATGGTAGGAAGCATCGGAGTTGTTATGCAAGGTGCTGATGTAAGTGGACTAATGCAAAAAGTGGGTATAAAATCACAAAGTGTTCAAGCTGGAAAGTACAAAAAAGTTGGTACTGGTGATAGAGAGTGGACACCTTATGAAGTAAATGAACTAAACAAAGTGATACAAGGCACTTACGATATGTTTACAAAAGATGTAGCAGATGCAAGAGGGCTTGAGTATAAAAAAAGAGATAACTTTGCAAATGCACATATATTTACCGCTTCTCAAGCTAAGAGTGTTGGTTTAGTAGATTCTTTAGGTGTTACTTATGATGCTAAAGCAAAACTAGCAAAACTTTGTGATGTAGAGAAACCTGTATGGAACGAAGAGGACAAACTAGACAAAATAATGAAAAAACTAACTGCTACTACTGCGGTAACTCTTCATACTTACTTTCCTAGTTTAGTTTTAAGATAGTATATTTACTATCTTAATAACTTCAGCACTATTTTCAAACACCCTTTTAACTCTATCTTGCCAAAGCTCACCAAACTCTCTTAACTCCTCTTTTGTAGCATCACCTTGCATCATCTTTTGCATAAGTGGTTGCATCTTAGGATTTGGTTTTACTGATGAAGCATTATAAAAAACATCTACACTCTTCTTAGTATCTAACCTTTTAAACCTTACACTAGAGTTTATATCAGAGTTAAAATCCATCAAAGAGTGTCTAGCAAACTTTCCATTTAACCCTTTAAAACCACTTTTATCTGTAGCACCTGTAATCTGAGATATAACATTTGCTATAACACCAGCTACACTCTCTTCTAAGTCCTCTTTAAACTCAACTTTTATCTCACCACGAACTGCTCTCTCACCTGAGTACAAAGCTTTTAAACCCTCTAAAGTCATAAGATAAGCTCCAGCTACAGTAGGACAACTATGCCCAGCTGACTTAACAACATCTACATAATTAAACTCATACTCTCCATGTACAAAAGCACCTAAAACAGCAGATAAAGAGTCCTTTACTTTTATACTCTCTATCTCATCGTAAAATTTTGGGTAGTTCATTTTTTTCCTTTTAGATTTAAAATAAAATCATTTATATTGATAAAAATCATTTTTTTCACTTGCTTTATTGATATCAAGCCAAAACTTACTTTTTGTCCCTAATTGTTCTAGTGCTTCATATTATAATCTAGAATATTTATTATTAAAAAAAAATTTCATGCTATAGCATCTTTTTTTACATACATATCTTTGAATTATACACAGATATATTGTTTTTTACTTACTGATTTCCTTTTACATATTCTAATGCATTTTGTAAAAGTTTTACATCTAAATTATACTTAGCCATTATTACTAAAACATCATCAGGTATCTCATCAACTATAACTCCATCTAGTCTAATCATCTCATATACTATATTGTTTGCAACAACGAGTTGTTCTAGTTCTTCTGATGCTTCATTTGGATTTTGACTATATGTGATAGTATTGACTATATCAGAAGATAATTGCCAATAATTTAAAATCTGAGCAGTTATCGTAGTTGTAGATGTATGCAGTAATTTTCCCTCAGCGTACTTAATATCCGCAGAAGAACAAAGCTCTTGAAAATGATCTACTACATCATTATTTCTTAATTCTTTTGAGATAAGTATCTGACCAATATTTCCAAGTACAGAAGTTGATGAAAGTACAGATAAACCAGCAATAGAAACTTTAGAGTACCATTTTGTTGCTAGCGTTAATCTATTCATAGATATTTTAGAAAACTTCTCTTCGTCTATTCCATAAGGACTTAAATCAAGTTCATCTAAATTTTTATATAAATCACTTGCAACTAATGCTTTTATAGTAGTTTTACCTAGTCTTGTAACTGCTTGATCAATTGTTTTTAATTCTATAGAACCATATAATGGAGAATTTGCTGCTTTTAATATTACAGCCGTAATTATAGGATCACCTTTTACAGTTTTAATAAGCTCTTTAATTGACATCTCTTCATCATCACAAATCTGCATAACTTGCATCATAGTATTTGAAAGTGGCTTAAGTGTCTGAATAAATGTAGAAATCTTTTTATTATCTACTATAACATTCCTAGAAACAAAATAATGCTTTGTTAAAAATATCAATTTTTCTTTTAATTTAGTGCCATCTAAAGGATTAGTAGTTGTATTACTTATAACATGCTTAATAAGTTTCTTTTGTTCATGAATATCTATAGTATCAAAAATAGCAATGTTTGCTACATTTTTATTTCTGTCTCTTGCAAGTTCTATATATCTATAATTATCTTCATTTAGATTTACCATCAAAATATCATAATTTGTATCATTTATAACATCTTCATATTCAGAGTCATCAGAAGTAGAAATCACATCTTTAACAATTTTTTTTAAATATGCAGAAATCTTTTCCACTCTTTTAGTGTTATTATCAATGTAGAGGATAGTAAGATTACTAAGTAATTCTTTTAATGGAATATATGATTTTGTTAATTCTACTTTTTTTTCTAGTTTATCTGGTACAGGTGTAAGTTCTAACTTTAAATCTTCCATGTCCTCTATCCAAGCAAAAAGTTGATCTTTCACCTCTAAAAGCCACTCAATAATAGACTCTTGAACAATTTTCATGTCATCTCTTAAACTAGCTAAAACTACTTCGACCTTTGCTGAAAGTTTATAAAGAGGTTTTAAGTTTAAATACTGACTAGTGCTTTGATAATTTGTAAATGCTTGAAAAAGTTCATTTATAGCATCTGCAACAAGTTCTGGTTTATCTAAATCTAGTATATTTGATTCTATACGAGACAACTGTTGAATAATCTGCTCTTTGAGCATCTCGTAGGTATCCCAATCATACTCTTCAACCATGACAATCCCCTTTTATTTGTTTTAATTATATAATAGTTAAATAGCAATTAAAAGCTTATTAAACTACTGTTATAGCCCCCCCCTTTTTTTTCTATGTAAATCCCATGAAATTTCAATTTAAACTTAAAACCTATTTTTAGGGATTTAGATTCTTTAAACTATCGGAAGTGGGATTTCAATCCCACCAAATATTTAAGAAATAAGTAATATTTCTTTCTT
>JAYEHQ010000061.1:0-13182 GCA_034659595.1 Campylobacterota bacterium | reverse complement strand
TTAAGATACCTTTCACCCATATCATATTGATTTAGTTGTTTTTTAGCTTGTGTTATCTGTTTTTGAAGTTCATTCTCATTAAAGTTATTTTTTTTGATATATTTTAACTCTATTATTACTCCGAAAGGAACTTCCTCTTTTATGGGGTCTAGTAGTATGTCTATATAACCTTTGTTTGATTCTATTTCACTTTTAAGTTCATAAAATGGGTTAAGATTTAGATATGCCATAAGGTAGGCTTTTACAAAGTTTTCTCCATCTATATAGTCTCTGATAGATGTTGATTCTTTGATAACTTCTGCTATGTAGTGAAATAGAGTTAAATCTTTTTCATATCCTAAATCTAAAAGATAGTTATTGAGTTTATCAAGTTTCATACTATAACCGTTAAAATCTTTATAAGCATAATGGATAAATTCTGATAATAGTTTTTTTATAGTTTGGTTTGGTATTTTTAGATTTAATGCTACTCTATATTTCTCTAAAGTGATAAATCCTAAAGAGTACATAAATGATTTGAAATTATCTTCATTTGTTAATTCAAAAGCACTAAAATTATCTTTGATGATTGCGGTGGTTACTTGATTGCCTAAGATTAGATTATTTAGCATCTCAAAGTTACCGTTTAGTTTTTTGTTTGTATATACTAGATATTTTAATTTTGAATAGTCTGTTCTTACATTTACATCTATTAGTTCATTTGGTTCTTTGTTGGTTCTAATTATAGACTTTAGATAGTAAAGTATCATATCACTATTATAAATAGTATATTCTATATCTTCATTAAAACGATATGAGTTATACCACTCATCGCATCTTGAAATTATCTCATCTTTTTTATCTTCAAGATTATAATGCTCTATCATCTCAATCAATTCATCTTTTGTAATTCCTACTAAATCATTAAAGGCTTCACTCAAAGAGATATTTACACCAATATTGCTTCCACTAGTTACATCATATAAAGCTAATGGACTTACTCCTGTAATAAACATCTTGTTAATTGATAGCGTTGTACCAACTTTTAGCATCGTAAAGAACTCTTTATATATTGCATTTTTACTTGTTACTAGTGATTTGTATTTTTCTATATCACTTACTAGAAGTTTGGTTACGAAGTTGTCGTATTCGTCTATTAGGATATAGATATAATAATTTAGTTTTTGACATTTAGATAAGAGTTCATTTAACATATTAATTGGATTTTTTGATTTAAAATCTATATCTATTTTATATTTTATGACAAATTCACTAATGGTAAAAAGTATATTATCTCTGAAACTAATCTCATAATCAGTAATATCAACAGCACTAAAATCAAATTTTAAAATATAATAACTGCTTTTATAAGGTGTAGGATTTTTTAAAACATAAGTATCACTAAATATCGCATCAAATTCATCTTTATAATAGATGTCATAATAATATTCCAACATAGATACAGTAAGTGATTTACCAAATCTTCTAGGGCGAAGAAAATATAAAAAACTCTGTTCATCCTCTAACTCTTGGATAAATCTAGTTTTATCTATATAGTACCAATCTTCTATCTTTACCCGTTTAAAGTTACTTAGTCCATAAGGTAGTTTTTTTTCTTTCATCTTCTTGCCTAAAATTTTATTATAATATTATACAGTATAATATAAATATGACACTAAAACAAACTATACAACAACTACCCTCATCAGCAGGGATTTATCAGTATTTTGACAAAGATGGACAGTTACTTTATGTTGGCAAAGCTAAAAACCTTTCAAACCGTGTGAAGAGTTACTTTAACTTTACACCTGAGCTTAAAGCTAATTCTAATCTATCTGTTAGAATTACTAAGATGATAAATCAAACTTCATCTATGAACTACATAGTTGTAAATTCTGAACATGATGCTCTTATACTTGAAAATTCACTTATTAAACAATTAAATCCTAAGTACAATATCTTACTTCGTGATGATAAAACATACCCTTATATCTACATAGATAAAGGTCAAAAATACCCTAGATTTGAGATAACTAGAAAAATACTTGATGCTAAAGATATAACTTACTATGGTCCATACTCTGTTGGTGCTAGAGATATTTTGGATTCTGTTTATGAACTTTGCAAACTTGTTCAAAAAAAAGGTTCTCTCAAATCAAAAAAGATATGCCTATATCATCAGATAAATAAATGCCTTGCACCGTGTGAACTACCTGTATCAGATGCAACTTATAACAAAGAACTAGAACAAGCAACTAAACTTATACAAAACAAAAAACTACTACTCTCTAAACTTGAAGAAAAAATGCTTTTTTATGCAGAGGAACTTAGATTTGAAGAAGCAAGTGAACTTAGAGATAGAGCCATGAGAATCTCTAAGAGTGAAATAAAAAGTGAAATAGACTTTGCAACAAATGATAACTATGATATTTTTGTTTTACAAAATACATCTAAAAAAGCTGTTGTTGTTAGAATTTTTATGAGAAATGGAAAAATCATCTCCTCATCTCATGATTTTATCACTTTAAATGATGGTTATAATGAAGATGAACTTTACCAAAGAGTTTTGCTAGAGTTTTATGGAAGTGAAAAACCACCTATCATTGCACCAATTTTAGTAGCTCATGAATTTGAAGATTTAGACTTAGTTCAAGAGCATCTAAGTTCTGTTTTTGAAAAAAAGGCAAATATAACTCTTCCAAAAAGAGGAAATAGAAAAGACCTCATAAACTTAGCTATTTTAAATGCTAATGAACTTCTTAAAAAAGAGAAAAAAGAGGATAACTCTAAACTTTTAGAATCATTAAAAGAGTTGCTAAGTCTAAAACGAATCCCATCTCGCATAGAAGTTTTTGACAACTCTCACATGGCAGGTATGGCAACAGTTGGAGCGATGGCAGTTTGGCAAGATAACAAGTTTGACAAAAAAAGCTATCGTACTTACCACCTAGAAGCAAAAGATGAATATGCACAGATGCGAGAAACTCTTACAAGGAGAGTGGAGAGTTTTTCTAAAAATTCCCCACCAGATTTATGGGTTATAGATGGTGGTACTACTTTACTAAAACTTGCATCTGAGATTCTTGATTCTAGTGGTGTATATATAGATGCTATAGCCATATCAAAAGAGAAGATAGATGCTAAAAGTCACCGTGCTAAAGGTAAGGCAAACGATATTTTACATACTACAAAAGAGAGTTTTAACTTAAAACCAACAGATAAAAGACTTCAATGGACTCAAAATTTAAGAGATGAAGCTCATAGATGTGCGATAACTTTTCACAAAAAAACAAAATTAAAAGCTGATAAAGAGAGCCAACTTTTAACTTTAAAAGGTATCTCAGAAGCAAAAATCAAAAAGCTTTTAAATCATTTTGGAACTTTTGAAGAGATTAAAAAATCATCTATTGAAGATCTTAGTTTAGTTTTAAATGAAAAAGATGCTAAAGTGATTAAATCTGAATTTTCGATATAATAAACAAAATAAAAGGGTTTCGATATGAAAATAATAATTACACTTTTTTTAACTTTTTTTCTTTTTTCATCTTTATATGCGGGTGAGAATTTTAGTGAGATGAGTAATCAAGAACTTATAGCGATAATGGGTTATGTTAAAAATGATGCAGAAAAAGAGAAGTTTAAAAAAGAACTTAAAACTAGACTTAAAACTATGAGTGGTGCTGAGAAAAAAAGCTATGAAAAGAATCTTCATAAATTAGATAAGTAGTATAGTTTGAAATCAAAAATCCTACTTTTAGAAGATGATTTAACTTTAAGTGAAACAGTTTGTGAATTTTTAGAAGATTCTGGTTATGAGGTTTCTTGTGCTTATGATGGTGAAGAAGCATCAGATATAATGTATGAGCAAAATTTTGATATCTTTCTTCTTGATGTAAATGTTCCACTTCTTAATGGTTTTGAACTTTTAAAACAAAAACGCCTTGATGGTGTAAAAACTCCTGCTATCTACATAACTTCACTTGATTCTATTGACTCTTTGGAGTTAGGTTATGAGAGTGGATGCGATGATTACATACGAAAGCCATTTTCACTAAAAGAGCTTCTTATAAGAGTAGAAAGTATCTTAAAAAGGGAGTTTTTTCATCAAAATAGCTCAAAGTTAAAAATTGATGAAAACATAGAATATGATACAGAATCAAATACTCTTTATATCTTAAAACAAGTGATTCAGTTAAACACTAAAGAAGCTAATCTTTTAAAACTTTTCTTACAACATAAAAATGAAGTAATATCACATGAGATGATAAATGAAGCACTTTGGACTTATGAAGAAACCCCAAGTGAGAGTTCTTTGCGTACTTACATCAAAAACCTTAGAAAGATTATAGGAAAGGAAAAGATTGTTAGTATCAAAAAGCTTGGATATAAATTTACTTCGCAGTGAAAAAAAGACACTTTTTAGATTCTTAGCACTTTATACTCTTCTTACTATCATCATAGTAGGTGTTTTTTCTTTTATATATTATGAATTTCAAAAAGATTTGATGTTACAAAAGAAAAGGGTGCTTTTAGAGGAGTATTCTCGAGAGTTTATTCAAGATTTAAAGTACCTACATATTAACTTTGATAAAACTCAAACCTATCCTAGAACTGAAAAATACTCAAGTGCAATATTTGATAACTATAAAAATAAAATCTTCTCAACCACAAAAAACAAAATCAATCTAAACAAAATTTTATCTCTTGATAACGGCATGGTTCAGCTTGTTAGCATTCCAGAGTCTTATTATTTAGGTGCTAAATATATAGTTATTCAGATAAAAGATGATGCTATTTGGTCTGATAGCGTTCAAAAAGAGATTTTGATATATGCTTTCTTAGCTTTTGTGTTTATGTTTTTAGTGGGGTATTTTTTACTGCAACTATTTTTAAAACCTATGAAAGATGCTCTTGAACTTTTAGATAAGTTTATAAAAGATACTACACATGAACTAAATACACCAGTTAGCACTATAGTAACAAACATAGAGATGATAGACAGAAATTTACTAGATGAAAAATTAGCAAGAAAAATAAACAGAATAGATATAGGTGCAAAAACTATCTCAAATATCTACCAAGATTTGACATATATTACATTAGGAAATAAGATAATTTCAAAAGATGAAGATATAGGCATAGCAGATGTAGTTTTACAAAGAGTGGAGTATTTTCAGTCGTTAGTAGATGCTAAAAAGATTACTTTAACTACAGAGATAGAGGATAAACCTTTACTCTTTATAGATAAAGCAAAGTTCTCGAAACTTCTAGATAACCTAATCTCAAATGCTATAAAGTACAATAAATTAAAAGGTACGATAAATATAAAAGTTTTGAAAAAAAGTATCATAGTAGAAGATAGTGGTATCGGTATATCAAAAATTAATATCTCTAAGATGCAAGATAGATATGCAAGATTTAACGATAGTTGTGGTGGTTTTGGGATAGGGCTAAACATAGTTTCAGCCATAGCAAAAGAGTATGATTTGAAAATTGATATAACATCTAAAGAGAAAGAGTGGACTAAAGTGAGTGTATCATGGTAGGAAAATTATTTTTAATTTTATCTATTTTTATAGTTTGTTTAAATGGTGATATGTATGAAAAAAACTGTGTAAGTTGTCATAAAAAACTACCAGTAAGTATAGATAAATATTTTTACAGATACTTGCTAAAGTATAGTAGTAAAAAAGATACAAAAGAAGCGATGATGAAATACTTAACAAATCCAACAAAAGAGAGTACAGTGATGCCAAAATCTTTTATAAGTAGATTTGGCATCAAGAAAAAGAGTAAATTAAATGAAGAAGAGTTGAAAGAGACAATAGAAATTTATTGGGATAAGTATGATGTTTCTAAAAGGTTGAGGTAATTGTATTATAAAGATATAGGAGAATGTGATTCTGAGGTGATACTTTTTCTTCATGGTTTAGGTGTAAACTCAGAGTCATGGTCATCTCAAATAGAATTTTTTAAAAAAGATTACAGAATTATAGTGCCAGATTTGAGAGGTCATGGAGAAACACCTTTAGGAGATGCTGATTACTCTTTTGAAGCTTGTGCAGATGATTTAGCATCTCTTTTAAAAAAGTTAGAGATAAAAAAAGTCCATATATGTGGTTTTTCTATGGGTGGGATGATAGCATCTGAGTTTGTTGTAAAATATCCTAATCTTGTTTCATCTATCTGTATAGTAAACTCATTGCCAAGTTTTAAACTAAACTCTTTAAAACTAAAACTAGCATATCAATTTCGCCGTTTCATCATCCGATTTTTACCTGTAAGTATTATTATCTATTTTATGGGATTGGTACTTTTTCCAAATCATAAAGAGTTAAGAGAGAGACTAAAACTCATAAAAGCATCTGTAAATAAAAAAGGATATATAGTATGCTTGGATGCGATGCATGGCTGGGATATTGAAGCTGAATTTATAAAAACTAACATAGATACACTTTTTGTCGGTTCTGAATTTGATTATGAGATATTTGATGCTAAAAAAGAAGTTACTAAAAAAATGAAAAACGCTAAATACATAGAGATAAAATCTGCACATCACTTTGTGATATGGGAAGATGCAGAGGTTTTTAATAATGTTTATGGGGAGTTTGTTGATTCGATTTAAAAATTTTATTTAAAAGTTCTAACTTATCTAGATTTGTTTCTATCTTCAGTCTTTGTTTTATTTCACTTTTTACTATATCTAAACTTTTTTGACATCCATTATATGCATCTTCAGCCTCTTTTTGAGTAAGTTCACAAGCAGTTCTTTCAAGGTGATTTCTCTTTTAATTGCATCTCTAACCCTAGATAATCAACTATCTGCAACACTTTTTTAAACCCTATATCTACACTACCACCATTTTCAAAACTACTTATGGTTACTCTGGATATATTCAAATCAGTACTAAGTTGTTTTTGAGATATCTTTTTTTCTTTTCTTAAAGTTGCTAACTCTTTTTCAAATGCTTCAAAATCCATAAAAGACCTTTTAGTGATAAATATATTTATCATAATAGCATTTTAAGTACAATATGTTAAATATATTTTATATTATAGTTGAAAGTTGATTGATAATAATAAAATAAAATTTGTGTTATTATGTTGCATAATGATGTTGATTAAAAAAGGTGGGAAATAATATGAGTGATAATCAAGATAAGTATGATATTTTAATAAACATAAGCGAAGCAAACAAAGCACAAAAGTATGAAAAAAGGAAAGAACTTTTTCAGATAGATGCATTTGATAAGATAGCGGAGATTTTAAAAGAGCATCAACATGGGGAAGATACTAAAAATATAACTGACTGTAGATTTCATAGCACTATATTTATAGATGGTGATAGAGGGGTTGGTAAGACTGCTTTTATGCTTAATATAGAGAGATTTTATAGTGATGAAATAAAAAATGATGATAAAAAGAAAAAATATGCTTTTTTAAATCCAGTTGACCCTACATTACTAGAAAATAGTGAGAAGTTTTTAAGTGTTGTGCTTGGTGCTGTTGTAGATAAAGTTAATCAACAGTCTAAACAGTGTGAAGCTAATGAATTAGATGAAAAATATTATAAAGCTTTAGAGCAATTATCTAAATCATTAGAAGCTATAGGAACTATGAAAGATAATATTGGCATAGAAGAGATAGCTGCATATAAATCAAGTTCAAAATTAGAACAAAATGCTCATAATTTTTTTAAAATAGTTAGTGAAATTTTATGTGTAAAAAGTTTAGTAATACTCATAGATGATGTAGATATGGCTTTTGATAAAGGTTTTGATGTTTTAGAAGTGGTTAGAAAATACCTTGCATCTCCTTTTATTATCCCTATAGTAGCTGGAGATATGAAGCTTTATAAAGAGATAGTTGAGACTGAGTTTATGGAGAAAATAAGATTTCATAAAGATGTACAAAATTTAAAAAGTATTTATGGTGGGAAAGAAATACTTTCTAATTCTGATGAATACAAAAATAAAGCTTCATTAGTTAATAATCTTGTAGAACAGTATTTACATAAAATTTTTCCAAATGAATACCATATACAACTTAAAGATATTTTTCAAATACTTAAAGAAAAAACTGTATTAATAAAATTTGCAGATGATGTTTTAATACTATATAAAGATGTGAAAGATTTTGAGATAAGACTGATAAATTATGGGATAAATCAAAAAGAATTTACACATCAAGTATTTACGAATAATACTAGAGATTTTGTTCAATACCTTTATAATAAAAAAGAAATATTTGAATATGCTTTTAAAAATAAAAAAAATTTAAAAGAAAAGCTAGCACAAGATATAAAAGTAATTAAAGAAGAAATAAGTGAATTAGAAAAACTACAAGAAACTGAATTACAAATAGAAGATTTAAGAAATAAAATATTAGAAAAAGAAAATATAACTGATATTTTAATAGAAGAATATTTTTTAAATAATCCAAAAAAGCATCAAGAAACACTAAAACTTACTGCTGATTTTTATAGGTATTCAAATAATGAAGATAAAAAAAGATTATCTTTACTTCTTGATAATGATGTTAATGCTTTTACTGATAATGGTTATTCAATTTATGAAGCCTTAAAAGGTGAGTTTTTCTTAAAACAAAAAAAACCTTTTAATAAAATTGATAAAGAAGTTATTGTTAATAGTGCTTATTTACCAAAAGATAGATACGAAAATTGGGAAAATAAAGAAGATAAAAAGTATTCATTTTTATATTTAATGTTACATAATAATTTTTATTCTAGTGTGGGAACAAGAGAACTTTTTATAACTGGAAAATTTTTAGAAGCAATGATATGTTTATTAGATAATACTATGGATATAGATAAAAAAAGAGATAAATTAAAACAATTAAATTTCAATATCCCTATACTATCTAATATTAGTAAAAATAAATATATAGATAATTTAAAAGATGATGATAAAATAAATGAGGAAAATATATCTTTAAATAAAGATTTTAGTCAAATTTTAGATAATTTTGAAAATAACTCTAGTTTTTTCACATCTACATTTTTATATGAAATGTTGAAAAAATATATAAATAATATAAATATATTAAAAGCTGGTGAATATAATAAAGATATTTTTGAATCTTTCTCTGTTTGTGAAAGTACAAATAAAGCTAAAGAAATTTTTGAAAACAATCCAATATATGATAGTGTAAAAAGAGTTATGTATATTTTCATAAATTCTATTGCTAGTTTTGAGTCAAAAAAGAATGTTTATTCTTCTAATATTGCAATAAGTAATGGAGATATAGAAAATATAAAAAATTCAAAAACATATAAAAATATTGAAGAAATGGAAAATAATTCCTTAACTAAAATATTTATTTCTTATTTTGAAGATATTTTGGAATATAGAGATGATGATGAACAATCTATATTTAATCTTACTGTTAAAGAGAGAAAATTTGATTTAGATAAAGAATTAAAGAATTTAGGATATAAATATCGTGCAACACCTAAAGATAAATTAGAAACTATGAAAAAAATGATTTCTAAAATAGAAAATAATAAATATACTAAGTCAAATCTAGAAATTATTTTTTATGATAGCTCTTTTAATAGAACTATTTTAAATTTTGGCAATAATAATAACAATAAAAACTTTACTGATATTAAAGAGATATATAATGAAATAGCAGGTAGGTTAAGCCTATTACTATCAGATAAAATAAGTTAGTACTAATAGCAATGCTTAAAAACAACCTAAAAGACATCTTAAACATAGTCCTTTTAAGAAGTGATAAAATCTTATTTGAGCTGTTAAAAAACAATCAAAACCTAAACAACAAAAGTGATGCATACCAAAACGGTGTGCAAGACTTTTACCCTAATAGTTTTAGAAAAGGGACAATTTCGCATAGTATGGATTATGCTTTAGATGCTGATTCATCTAAATTTACCCTAAACTATGATTTTGATTTTTTAGATGCTTTACATAAAGAGTACATCCAAACAGACGGCAGTCATATATACGCTAAAAAAGATATTTTAGATAAGTATAGTTCACTTATAAGTAAAATCCACCCTTACAATCTCATAGGTTATGATTTAGCAAAAAAATATAATAGCGGTCACATAAGCATCCGAAACATACAAGAGTTTGCAAAGTATATAACTCCACTTGCACTTAGCACAAACAGAGACTATAAAGATTATGCAGATAACCATATCCACCTTGGCGGTGCTAATGATGTAGCGTTAAACTTTTTGGCACTTTTATCACAACCGACACCAAAAGAGTTTTATACTCATGAGGTCTTAGCAACACTTCCACGGATAAATGAGTTTTCATATATCAACAATGGTGGCATCTCTTTTGGTGGTTTGGTAGATATAGCGAAGTATTGTGTAAGTGCTATAAATAGATTTGCTATGTCTAAGAAGAAAGATGATGAAAAAAATAATAACTTGATGCAAGAGATAAACCTACTTTTTAAGTATAGTAAAAACTCTATGGTAGAGACAGATTTTATGTCGTTTGATATGCTTTATAAATTTAGCCAAAACGGTATGAAGATAACAGATGCATTACTTCATGAGGTGGTATGTTTTAAAGCTAAAGGTTATGCGTCTAAACAATGGTTTATTTATAATATTTTATTATTTTATTTACATCTCAAAAGTGAAAATTCAGAACTAAAAAAAGTTATAAAGATATTTTTGCATATCACAAATATTTTACGCTCATATATGGTTATGTCACAAAATGTAGGACTTAGTCACTTCTCAGAATTTTTTGGTTCAAAACTTAGAAAACAAGAGAAAAAGAGACATACAAACATAGCATCCAACATTATAGCAAACGGTACTACAAAGGTAGAAGCCAAAATATCTCCGGATGCAGTCTTAAAAAATAAAGAGTATATAAAGTACAAATTAGCATTTGATAAACAGATAATAAAAAAAGAGTGTGAAAACCTTAGAACAAGTAAAGAGAAATACTTTTTAGATACAAACAAATCTAAAAGAAACTATCATTTTTGTATTCACTTTGTAAGAGTAGAAGATAAGAGAAAAAAAACAGATTTGGGTTATATGCCATATAGATATTTAACGCTTAGAAATTCTCTTAAAAAAGAGGCAAAGGAACTTAGTAGTTATCTTTATAATAAATCACAAGTTATAAATAAATTTGATTTTTATAGAAAGCATCATTCAAATAAAAAAGAGGTTTTGAAAAACAGATGCGAGTTAGAAAAAGAGTATCTTGATATGTCAAAACTTATAACCTCTATAGATGTAGCAGGAGATGAGAACCGTACACCCCCTGAAGTATTTGCACCAGCTATAAAATACCTAAGAAGAAGTATAAAAAAGCAAGATGAGTTTATGGCTGATTATATAAAGTTTCAAAGAGATGGGCATAATTTTGGGGAGCATTATAGACTTAGAATCTCAGTTCATGCAGGGGAAGACTTTAACCATATAGTAACAGGGATGAGGAAAGTTCATGAGAGTGTGAAGTTTTACGATATGGGTGAGAAGGACAGACTAGGTCACGCTTTAGCTATAGGGCTAGAACCTAAAAAGTGGTGTGAACAAAACGGAGATATATTTGTAACCAAACAAGAACACCTTGACAATCTAGTATGGCTATATCATCAAGCTATAGAGGTTTTGGAGTATTGCGGTGTAGCTCGTAGGCTGATGCTAAAGTATGAAAAACTTGTTAAAGAGTTGTGTAAAGAAGTTTATAGTAAAAACTATGCTTTAGATGATTTGTATAAGGCTTGGAAGTTAAGGGAGTATTGTCCTATAGAGATGTTTGGTAATGGATTTACTGATGCTGATGAGTATCTAAAAAGTGTTAGTTTTTCACATAGAGAAGATTATGACGATGCAAAAGAGATATACAAAAAATATCATACAAATGAAGCGGTAAGAAAAAATGGCGAAAAAGTCATAAAGATAGAATATACAAATATCCATGATGAAAATTTATACAGATACAGAGTAACCGATGATGATTTAAAACTTATAGAAGCGGTTCAAGACAGACTGATTCAGAAGTTTTGTGATAAAGGCATCATCATAGAAACAAATCCATCTTCAAATGTTTATATAGCTCATATAGATGATTACAGATACCATCCCATATATAGATGGAATCCTATAGAAGATAAACATCTGCATCACATAGAAGATGAAAAACCAAAGTTTAACAAGTATGGCATCAGAACATCAAGAATGAAGGTATGTGTAAACACAGACGACCCAGCCATAATGCCGACAACTCTAAGAAATGAGTTTGACCTCATAGAGAGAATGGCAAAAGATGAACATAGTGATAATCAGAAACGGATAGAAAAGTGGAGTGATGATATACGAAAACTAGGCATTGAAATTTTTGATTTTGATCATAAGAGTAGTGAGTTTACAAGAGTATAGGAGATGAAAGTATGGAACTAGCAGTAAAGTTTTTAGAAAAGTTTGAGTCATTTATACGAAGGGCTATGATGCCGTCCATTGTGTTTTTTATAATATTTGGTGTAGTCTTATCGGTTTTTTTATATACCAGAAAAGAATTGTATATAGATAGTTTATCTGTACTTATAGATAAAGCCTTTGGTATAGAGTTTACTTTAACTACTTTTACAATATTTTTTATTTTTCTTATAGGGTTGAGTCATATCTTATCGATGCTTACACAGATGTTTTTTGATAATAATATAAAAGAAAAATACAATACGATTTTTCCATTTGTATATAAAAAACAAGAAAATAAAGAACTAAATAATCTTAGAAGTAGAGTAATTGAAAAGCTTAAAAAAGATAATGTAATTTTTAATGAAAATGGATGTAATAATCAGCTACAAAAGAATTTAGAAGCATCTGATGTTCTACTTTATCAGATAGTTGGTAGAAAGTTGGCGTATTTTGAAAAAGGGACTAGTACAAATAGATATGTTGATGATACTAAAGCTTCTGGAATTATTTTTATATCATTTATAATTTCAGTTATTTTTATATCAGCTTTTATATGTGAATGGTATGTAGTATTATTTTTATTAATTGTTATGAAATGTATTCATATCATTGGTTTAGAACACATTAAAACTAAGTATCGTTCCCGTGCTATTAGAATATATGTGAATTACTTGATAGATGAAAAAACTGAGAAAACATAAAAAATGAAATTTCTAAAGATTAATAAACAGTGAATTTATTACAAAATAAAATCTTAGCTA
>JAYEHQ010000060.1:6263-13328 GCA_034659595.1 Campylobacterota bacterium | reverse complement strand
GTTTATAAAAAATTAGAAAAAGGATAACTGAAATGAAAAAAGAATTAATAAAAATACCAATGACAACACTTGATTTTTATAAGTATGAAGAGGATGGTTTAGTGTTTTATGAATTTGATGCAACAGAGTGTAATCCACCAGAACCTATGGTAAATGCTATACATGGATTGAAAATGTTAGAAAAAGAAAATGATAGATTAGTTGGTCTTTTTTTTCATGAACCAGTACCATTGTATCAAAGAATTGGAAATTCATTTGAATATGAATCAATTGAGTTAGAAAGTGGCGATTTTAAAGTCATATTTAAAAGAGTTGATACAGTTTAACTAGGTGTTATCTTAATTTAACTAAAATATCTTTTTTAGTTAGTAAAAAGGTATTTTATGAAACAAATTATTAATCTTTTAGGCTCTATGAAAACTATGGCAGTTTTAATGAGTTTTTTTGCTTTTGCAGTTGGTTATGCAACATTTATTGAAAATGATTATGGAACTATTACAGCTAAGGCTGATATTTATAACGCACGATGGTTTGAAATACTACTTTTCCTTTTAACAATAAATCTAATACAAAATATTTTTAAGTATAAAATGTTTACACTTAAAAAAGCTCCTATTTTTATATTTCATGTGGCTTTTCTTATTATTATATTTGGAGCTGCTGTAACTCGTTATATAGGGTATGAAGGAACTATGCATATTCGTGAGGGTGCAAGTGCTTCTACTATGGTATCCACAAATACTTACTTTACAGTTGATGCTACGAGTAATGATAAAAAGGCTATGAGTGAAGAAATTGTATATCTTTCAAAAAGAACAAAAAATAGTTTAGAATCATCTTTAGTTGTAGATGGTAAAAATGTAGATGTGGAACTTATAAAGTATATACCAGATGCTATTGAGATCATAACTGAAGATAAAGAACATGGTAAACCTATGGCTCAGATGATGGTAACAGGCAACGGAAAAGGTGAACCTATTATTTTAAGTTATGGTGAATTTTATATATCTGATAAGTTTATACTAGATTTTAATTCAAAACAAGATTTTTCAGAGAATCAAAAAACTGTAATTTCACTATTTATAAAAGATTCTCAGTTATTTATGAGTCATGATGTAGAGTTAGATTATCTTTATATGGATGATAGTACAAGTGGAAAGTTAGCTAGAAATGAGAATGAATCATTTACTACAAGAACACTTTTTAGTTATAAAGGTGGTGGTTTTGTACTTCGTAAGTTTGATGAGTTTGCTAGTAAAAAAATCATAACAAATCCAAATGCTTCACCACAAAGACCGATGCAGGACGCATTTGAATTTAAAATAAGTGTTGATGATGTGAGTAGTGAAGTTGTGATATTTGGTGAAGTTGGAAGAGTAGCTAAGGAGTACCATAATATTGTTAATGGTGTAGATATTCACATTTCATTTGGTTCAAAAATATTACAACTACCTTTTAGTATATTTTTAAAAGATTTTCAGCTTGATCGTTATCCTGGTTCTATGAGTCCAGCATCTTATGCAAGTGAAGTTGTTTTGGTAGATAAAGAGCAGGAAGTAGAGATGCCATATAGAATTTTTATGAATAATATTTTAGAACATCGTGGATATAGATTTTTCCAAGCATCTTATGATAGAGATGAAAAAGGAACAGTATTATCTGTAAATAATGATCCTGGAACATTACCAAGTTATATAGGTTATTTTCTTTTAACAATAGGTATGTTTTGGTCTCTTTTTTCAAAAGAAAATAGATTTGCTAAATTAGCAGCAAGAGCTAAGAAAGCTAGTTCAGCTTTGTTAATAGGGTTAGTAATTATTATTAGTCAAGCTCCATCTTATGCATCAGATATAAATCCAGCTTTTAAAACTATAGTTGATTTTGATAAAGAACACTCAGCAAAATTTGCGAAACTTATTATTCAAGATAGTGCTGGTAGGATGAAACCTGTAAATACTTTGGCATCTGAGATATTGGCTAAAGTACATAAAGGCTCTTCGATTATCGTTAATGGAAAGAAACTAGATGTAAATCAAGTTATACTGGGAATGATGATGAGACCTGACATCTACCGTGGTGTAGATATGATTCGTACTAAAAATAAAGATGTTAATAAACTTATAGGTGCAAACGAGAATGCTAAACATGTTTCATTTGCACAATTTTTTGTTGATGCTCAGAAGATGCGTGGATATAAGTTAGCTCAATCTGTGGAAAAAGCTACAATGAAAGAACCAAAATATAGAGATATGTTTGATAAAGCTATTTTAAAAATAGATGAACGGGTAAATATTGTATATATGGTTTATACAGGTTCAGTTATAAAACTTTGGCCAAAGCCAAATGAGATAAATAATAAATGGTTTCCAACACTAGAGGCACTTCAAACATTTAATACTCAAGATGCAGAAAAATTAAGAGATGTTGCTGTTAATTATTTTGCTGCTATTGATGAGTCTTTAAAGACAGGAAATTGGAATAAGGCAGATGAAGCTGTTGCGAAAATAGCTGAGTATCAAAAGTTTTATGGTGCATCTGTATATCCAAGTGATAATAGGATCTCAGCAGAGGTTCTTTATAATGAAGCTAAAATATTTGAAACTTTATACCCTCTATATCTTTTAGTTGGTTTTATCCTTCTGATTTTTAGTTTTACTAAAGTATTAAAACCAAAGTTAGAGATAAAAATGATTTCTAAAATATCTTTAGGATTATTAATAGTTTTCTTTTTAGCGCATACATTTGGATTGGCTCTTCGTTGGTATATTTCTGGTCATGCTCCTTGGTCTAATGGTTATGAATCAATGATATATATTGGTTGGGCTACAGTTTTAGCAGGTTTTATTTTTTCTAAACGCTCACCTCTAACTTTAAGTTCTACTGCTATTTTAACAGGGCTTATTTTATTTGTAGCACATTTAAACTGGATGGATCCACAAGTTACAAATCTTGTACCTGTACTTAATTCTTACTGGCTGAGTATCCATGTTGCTACCATTACTGCTAGTTATGGATTTTTAGGTCTTGGAGCGTTGTTAGGTTTTATAACAATGTTACTTTTTATATTTAAAAATAACAATAATAATAAAAGAATTTCAAACTCTATAATTGAGTTAAATGCAATTAATGAGATGAGTCTAATGGCTGGACTTGTTTTACTTACAGTTGGAAACTTCTTAGGTGGTGTTTGGGCAAATGAGAGTTGGGGTAGATATTGGGGCTGGGATCCAAAAGAAACATGGGCATTAGTTACAATTTTAATCTATGCTGTGGTTGTACATTTAAGATTTATCAAGTCTATATATAGTGAATTTAACTTTGCTGTAATTTCACTTCTCTCATTTACATCTGTTCTTATGACATATTTTGGAGTGAATTATTATCTTGCAGGGCTTCATTCTTATGCAAAAGGTGATCCAGTTCCAGTTCCAGATTTTGTGCCAATTACTTATGCTATTATTTTTATAATAATTATTTTTGCATTTAGAAATAGAATGATAGCAAGTAAATAATGGATTTTGAGGGGTTTAGTAAAAAAACTTTACCATTTTTAGAATCAATACGCCAAAATAATAACAAAGAATGGTTTGAATTGCATCGACAAGAGTATGAGGATGTTATTTTAAACCCATCTCGTGCTTTTGTTCAAGAGATGGGTGAACATCTTCAAGCATTAGAGCCTACTATAAACTTTGAACCAAAAATCAACAAGTCACTTTTTCGTATATATCGTGACATTCGTAGAATGGGTGCAAATAAAACACCATTAAAACATCGCATCGGTGTGATATTTTGGCAAGGCAATGCTAAAAGACTTCAAAGTTCATCTTTTTACTTACATTTTTCACCTGAGGAACTTTTTGTATCAGTAGGTGTAAGATGGTTTGAAAAACCTATGTTAGACGCTTACCGAGAATATATCAAAGATGCATATAAAAGGGAAGAATTAAATAATATGCTTCATTCTTTGATGGAAAAAGGCTATAGTATAATAGACAAAGGGTATAAAAGATACCCACGAGGTGTAAAAGCAGATATGATAAATTCACATCTTTTTCTTTATAAAGGGATGGCTACATATAAAATTCTTGAACCAAAACTTATAGAAAATGGGGAGTGTTTTATAGATACACTTTATAAAATATATGAAGAGATGCTACCACTACAACAATTTATGTATGAAGTTAGTTTAAGGGTTAGGGATGAATAATAATGAAGTAACAGAGTATGAAGAAGATAAAATTTTAGATGAGTCTGTAATAGCTGATACAACTATAACAAATCCTTTTTCTACAAAAGATATAAAAATTTCAAATGCTATAGTTTTATTACCATCTTTGGTGAAAAGATTAGAATATGGGGAAATAATAAATCCTGATTTTCAAAGAAATGCTAATTTATGGACTAATAAACAGATGAGTAGGTTGATAGAATCTATCTTACTTAAATTACCTTTACCTATTTTTTATTTTGATGTTAGTGACCCTGAAAAATGGATTATTGTTGATGGTTTACAAAGACTTTCTACTATTAATAAATTTTTTGTTGAGAAGAAATTAGTACTAAATAACTTAGAGTTTTTAACAGACTTAAATGGTAAAAAGTATGATGATTTAGAAAGACATTTTTTAAGAATTATAGATGATACAGAATTTATAACTTATCAAATAGAAGCTCAAACACCTAAGAAAGTAAGATACTCTTTATTTAATAGAATAAATACAGGTGGACTTACTTTAAATGCACAAGAGATAAGACAAGCACTAAATCAAGAGGGTAATGGTGTTAGTTTTTTAAAAGAAGTTTGTGAAGATGATAATTTTAAAAGTATAGTAAATGTTAGTGCTAAAAGGATGCTAGATAGAGAGTTAGTGCTTAGATTTATAGCTTTTAAATTAACTAATTATAAAGAGTTTAGTTTTAATAATATGGGTGAATTTTTAGATGAAGCTATGGAAAAATTAGATGCGATTAAAGATGATAACGAATTAGTAGAATTAAAAAAAGAACTAATAGACACATTGAAATTTTCAGAAACTATACTTGGTAAAAATCATAGATTTAGTCGCTCTATTGCAAATGAGAAAAAAACAAATACTTTAAATAGATCTTTATTTGATGTTCTAACAGTTTGTTTTAGTGAGATTGATAATAAAGAGTTTTTTATAAATAATAAAGGTACATTTATAGATAAGTTTTTAAATCTATTGAAAGATGAAAACAGTAATTTTTCAAAAGCTATCACAGAGGGAACAAGTACAAAAAGTATGATAGAGAGTAGATTTGAGATAATGGAAAACTTGATAAAAGAGGTTTTAAATGAAGATAGATAGAGTTAAAGTTAAAAATTTTAAAAGTTTAAGAGATGTAGATTTAACTCTTAGTAATTTAACTCTTTTGAGTGGGGTAAATAGTAGCGGTAAATCTTCTTTTATTCAGTCACTTTTATTATTAAATAAAAATCTTGATTCTATAATGAAAGTATCTTATTATCAAATGATGAAAAAGCTTCTTCCTGATAATCAAACTATATTACAAGAATTTGATATAGTTAATTCTAATACATTTATTTCTATGAAAGATATTGGAAATTATAAGGATATTTTATATCAAGATTCTTATAATGAAAATATAGATGTTAATATTTATAATATTTATAACTATTTTAAAGTTTCTTTTAATTCAACATTAAAACTTTCATTAATTCATTCAGAACTAAAAGGTGGTAAAGGATATAACCTTTTCTTTAAAGATTTTCAATATATATGTACAGATAGAATTTCTCCACAGATAAATTTTCCGTTATCAGAAGAACATATTGAAAATAATTTAATTGGAATTTATGGTGAATACACAGCTCACTATATAGCAGAAAATAAGAATAAAAAGTTATTAATAAAGAATTTAAAACATAAAAAAAGTAAAACTAATCAATTACTTGAAAACACATCTTTATGGCTAAATGAAATAAGTGAAAATATAGACATAGATGTAACTGTCAATCCATCCCAAAATAATGTAACTTTAACTTATAGCTATATTTATGAAAATGGTAAAACAAATAAATATAACTCACTAAATGTAGGTTTTGGTATAACTTATGTACTACCAATTATAGTAGCTATACTAAAATCTAAACCAGATGATTTACTAATCATAGAAAATCCAGAATCGCATCTTCATCCTGCAGGACAAGCCAAGATAGCAGAACTGTGTGCAATAGCATCATCTTGTGGTGTTCAAATAATCGTAGAAACTCATAGTGATCATTTTTTAAATGCCATACGAGTAGCTACAAAAAAAGAGATTTTAAAACCTGAGGATTCTAGTATCTATTATTTTAGAAAAGATATGGATGAATTAGAGACTAAAATAGATAAAATCAATATAGATAAATATGGAAATATAGATAACTATCCAAAAGGTTTTTTTGATGAATGGGATAATAAATTAGATGAGTTATTAGGTTTATAAGTTGGATGTTTTAATAAATGAATTATCTTTAGATGGACAGTTTCTTGATAAAGATAATTTTTTAGATAATCTTGAAGAAGTTTTAATATCAATAAAATTATTGAATAGTTTAGAAATCACTCTTTTAAAAAACTATACTTTTTTTGATTCTAACATTACAAGAGAATATAATTTTTCAGAACTAACTAAATCAAAAGATAGCAGAATTAGAAGACTAAAATCTTATTTACTTAAATTATCTAATAACCCACCGTTTTGGAACGAAACTCAGATTCATTCATGTATTAATGATAAATATATATATAATTCAAAAAATATTTGCAATACTTCATTAGCTGAAAGTAGTCAAAGGGATAAGTTTATTTTATCGTTTAATCATAATAACTATTTAGGTGAAAAAATTAAAATACAAAAAAATGATGATAATCTTGAACTGTATAATATAATGGAAAATGATAAATTTTTGGATTATCTTTTAATTAAAGAGATAATAACTCCTTTGGAATTTTGTGTAAATAGATATAAAAAAAGTAATTTAGATTTTTCAAAAATAGAAGAAGGTTATGGATTTGATATTTTGAATAAAAATCA
>JAYEHQ010000060.1:0-6163 GCA_034659595.1 Campylobacterota bacterium | reverse complement strand
AAAATCAGATGGATTAGAATATAAACAGTACAATAAGCCTAAGAAATTAAAAACTAAAGGTTGGTTTAGAAACGGTTTATATAAAAATATTGATATTTATAAATTTAGAGTTACACAAGAATATAGATGTTTTGGATTTAGAAAAGATAATAGATTTTATGTATTAAGATTTGAAATAAATCATGAAATAAGTAATAACGGTTAAATTGATTACGCCCCATATAAATATAGGGCTTCCTGCAAGCAGGTGAGTTGGATGATATTATAACATGAAGTAAGGATAAGGGAAAAATTTTGAAAAAAGATGCAGTAGTACTACTAAACATGGGTGGACCAAATAACCTTGAAGAGGTTGAAGTTTTTTTAAAAAATATGTTCGCAGATAAAAATATTTTAACTATGAAAAGTGATTTACTTAGAAAGTTTATAGGTGGGATGATAGTTTTTAACCGTACAGAGCATGCACAAGATATTTATGCACAGCTTGGTGGTAAATCACCTATAGTTGGGCATACTAAAAATCTAGTAAATAAATTACAACAAAGATTAGGTGAAAATGTAGTTGTTGATTTTGTTATGAGATATACACCACCTTTTGCATCAGAGGTTATTGATAGACTAGAGAAAGAAAAAGTTGATAAAGTGTATCTAATCCCTTTATACCCTCAATACTCAACCACTACTACAAAATCATCACTTGAAGATTTTGAACAACGATTCCACAATTCTAATTCAGATGCTCTTTTAGTTGAAATAAAACATTTTTTTCAAAATACTACTTACAATAAAGGAATTTTACAAAGCATAAAAGAAAAAATGGCATCTGATGAGTATAAAAATTTTGACATAATATTTTCGGCTCATGGATTACCTCAAAAGATAGTAGATGCTGGTGATGTGTATGAAAAACATGTAAAGAGACATGTTGAGATTTTAAAAGATATGATGAAAAGTGAACAGATGGATTTTCATGAGGTTCATTTAGCCTATCAATCAAAAGTTGGACCTATGGAGTGGTTAAAACCATCATTAGATGATAAACTAAAAACAGTAAGAAATAGGGGTGTAATAATATTTCCTATAGCTTTTACTATAGATAACTCTGAAACAGATTTTGAACTTGAAGTTGAGTATCGTGAAATAGCAGAAGAACTAGGATTTAAAGAGTATAGAGTTTGTAGATGCCCTAATGATAATGAACTATTTGTAGATGCTCTTTGTGAAATATATGAAAAGATGAAACTATAATATGTTTAGATGTGTTATGAATAAAAAATAACATTATAATTAAGTTATAATACTAAACTTAAATCTAATAATAGGAGTTTCAATAATGAATTTAAAAGACAATAACCCATCTGAAGAAGATTCTTTATTAAATGCTTTAGTTCTTTATACGAAACTTTATCATAGACCTTTTAGTGCAGAAGCATTACTTGCTGGTTTACCACTTAATGATAAAGGTGGTGGTACAAAGCTTTTTTGTATGGATCCAAAAGCTAAAAAAGCACTTTTTTCTAGGGTAGCTGCGAGGGCTGGTTTAAAATCGACTCTCATAAGAAGAGATATTGTAGATATTTTAGAATTACATCTACCTATGATACTTTTACTTAGTAATGGAAATACATGTATTTTAGAGAAATTTTCTGAGGATAAAACTAAAGCTAAAATTATATTTCCAGATGGTGAAGGTTCAGAGGAGTGGGTAGATTCTCAAGAACTTGAAAAAGAGTATCTTGGTTTTGCTTTTTTACTAAAAAAGAAATTTCAGTACGACATAACAAATTCTAATAAATTAAATATAGATTCAGATCATTGGTTTTGGGACACTTTAAAGATGTCTAGGTCTATATATAGAGATGTAATATGGGCATCTCTTTTGATTAATATATTTGTTTTAGCAACACCACTTTTTACAATGAATGTATATGATAGAGTTATACCTAATAATGCACAAGAGACATTAGTCGTATTTACAGTTGGTATAGTATTTATATATCTTTTAGATTTTTTCTTGAAATTTACTCGTGGGTATATGTTGGAACTAGCAGGTAAAAAGAGCGATATAGTTATGTCCTCTATCATATATGAAAAAGTTATGAATCTTAAGTTGTCATTGCATCCACAGTCTGTTGGTTCTTTTGCAAATAATCTTAAAGATTTTGAAGCGGTTCGTTCTTTTTTTACAACAGCTACTATGACAGCAGTTATAGACTTACCATTTGCAGTTATATTTTTAATAGTAATTTATTATATAGGGGGTAATCTTGTTTTTGTTCCCCTTACTACAATGTTTTTTATATTTTTATATGCTGTAATTATTAGGAGACCATTAAGAAAAATTATAGAAAGTTCACATGAAGCAAATGCAAAGAAAAATGGTGTATTAATAGAGACTTTACAAAATATAGAGACAGTAAAGTCTATGAGTATGGCAGGTAAACAACAATGGCAACTCGAAGAAGCGACTGGTGAGATTGCAGATAAAAATCTTAGATTTCGTATTATGTCATCATCTATACCAAATGTAACAAATCTTTTTATACAGCTAAATACAATATTTGTAGTTGTTTTTGGTGTATATCTTATTCAAGAGTTTGAACTTACTATGGGTGGACTAATCGCAGTTGTTATTTTAACATCAAGAACAGTAGGACCTATGGGACAAGCTGCTGGTTTGATTACTAACTATGCTGATGCCAAAAGTTCTTACGACACACTAAATGATATTATTTCTAAAGAGGTTGAAAGACCGGATGGGCAAGAGTTTGTTGAAAGACCAAAATTTACAGGAAAAATAGAGTTTAAAAATGTAAGTTTTCATTATCCTGAAGATGAAACTCCAGCTTTAACTGATGTTAGTTTTGTTATTGAAGCAGGTGAAAAAGTTGCTTTTATTGGTAGAATTGGTTCTGGAAAATCAACTATTGTAAAGCTTATATTAAAACTTTATGAACCTACAAGTGGTTCTATATTTATAGATGATATAGAAATCTCACAAATAGATCCTGCTGATTTACGCCGTTTTATAGGTTATGTTCCACAAGAGGTAGATCTTTTTAAGGGTACTATACGAGACAATATTATATCTTCAGATTTACATCCAGATATTGGAGATCTCATACATGCTGCACAGCTTAGTGGTGTTGATGATTTTGTAAAGGTACATCCTCGTGGATATGAAATGTTTATTGGTGAAAGAGGAGCGGGACTCTCTGGTGGTCAAAGACAAAGTGTTGGAGTAGCTCGTGCTTTGATGCAAGATAGCTCTGTATTATTGATGGATGAGCCAACAAAAGCTATGGATCAAACAACAGAAACACAGCTTATGAAAAGACTAATAAGTGAATATAAAAAAGAAACTATAGTCATAGTAACGCAAAAATTAGTTCTTTTAAATATGGTTGATAGAGTTATTGTTATGCATCATTCAAAGATTTTATTAGATGGTGAAAAAAATGAAGTGATTAAAAAGATGGGGGCTAAGTCTTGAAAAAAATAGATAAAAGATTATCACAACAAGATTATGAATTTATGCATTCACTGAGTGCTGCTGTACTTCAAGTAACACCAACTAAATTAAGGGTAGTTTTATATTTTTGGATTATTTCAATAATTACAGTTGTATTATGGGCACATTTTGCTATTATAGATGAGATAGTTAGAGGCGATGGTGAGATTATTCCAAGTGGTGAAAATCAAATTATTCAAAACCTAGAGGGTGGTATAGTTGAACAGATATTGGTCAAAGAGGGAGAGAGTGTAAAAAAAGATCAGATTCTTATTAAGATAGATAATCAAAAATCAAGATCATCATTTAGTTCAAATACTATAAAAGCTAATGCTCTAAAAGCAAAAATTTTAAGATTGAAAGCAGAATCAAGTGGTAAAAAGTTTTTTGTAGATAAAGAGTCTATGAAAAATATATCTTCATTTATAGAAAATGAAAAAAGTCTTTACTATACTAATATTCAAAAATTAAATTCTCAAATAACATCATTAAAAGAGCAGTTATCTCAAAGAAAAAATGAACTTTATGAAAGTAAATCACAAATAATGCATCTAAAAAAATCATTTGATATGATAGAAAAAGAGGTAAAGATGACTAAACCTATGGTTTTAAGAGGTGTTAGTTCTAAAGTTGATTTCTTAAAGCTTCAAAGGGAAGCTAATAAAATAGAACAAGAATATACTTCTGTTAAAAAATCAATACCTAGATTAAAATCATCAATAAATGAAGTAAAAAGTAATATAGAAGAGGTTACATATATTTTTCGTAGTGAATCAAAAGTAAAACTAAATGAAACACTAGCAGAATTTGAAACGCTAATGGCAAACTCTACAGCACTAGAAGATCAAGTTACTCGTACAGTAGTTCTTTCACCTATGAATGGGATAGTTCAAGAACTTTTTGTTCATACTATAGGGGGAGTAATTCGTCCTGGTGCAGATATTATAGAGATAGTACCAAGTGATCAAACTTTGTTAGTAGAAGTGAAAATAAAGCCTTCAGATATTGCATTTATCTATTTAGGACAAAAAGCTAAAGTTAAATTTTCAGCTTATGATTTTTCTATATATGGTGGATTAGAAGGGGAAGTGATGCATATAAGTGCTGATACTATTAAAGATGAAAAAGATGAAGTTTTCTATACAGTTAGGATTAAAACTACAAAAAATTATATGGAAAGAAATTCAAAGCACTTAAAAATTATCCCTGGAATGACAGTTAATGTTGACATAATGACAGGTCAAAAAAGTGTATTAGATTATATCTTAAAGCCTATCTTAAAAACTAAGCAATATACATTTACAGAGAGATAGTCAGATGGAAGTAGTGTTATATAGTGATGATATAAATCTTATACAAAAATGGGAAAATGCCATAGAACAATCTTGCCAAATCTGTTACGATTTTAAAGAGTTAGAAAATATTAGAAACTCTATAATTATTTTGAATTATACTTCATTTGAGGGTGATGTTAAAAGTAGTTTGCAACGATTTAATGATAGAGGGAATAGGGTATTGATTTTTCATAACAATCCAAATCTTAAGACTGCAAAAGAGTTATTAAAAGTCGGTGCTAAAGGGTATGGAAATGTTATAATAAAAGATTATTTTATAGTTTCTGCTATAGAGACTATAAAAGATGGTATGGTGTGGTTACATTCGGAATTTACAACAATGCTTATAGATGATGCAACTACAAAAAAAAATAATACAACCTCTTTAAATTTAGATGTTTTAAGTAAAAGAGAAAAAGAAGTAGTATATCTGTTAAAAGATGGGATTTCTTATAAAGAGATAGCAGAACAACTCTCAATTACTCCTCGAACAATAAAAGCACATGCACATAGTATATATAATAAACTTAATGTAAAAGATAGATTAAGTTTAGTCCTTTTATTTAATTGAACTAAAGTTTAAAATATCATTTATTGTCCTTTGGGAC
Source organism: Campylobacterota bacterium (assembly GCA_034659595.1). Taxonomy (GTDB): domain Bacteria; phylum Campylobacterota; class Campylobacteria; order Campylobacterales; family Sulfurimonadaceae; genus Sulfurimonas. The sequence goes on along the minus strand of JAYEHQ010000060.1, from coordinate 710 downwards.
AATAGATAAAATCTCTATTTTTTTGTAGTATAAACCATAATATAATAATTTTCTTTAAAAGGTTGAAATTATGGATGAGACAACTACAAACAATCAAATAGGTGTGGTGCAAAATTTAGATGGTACATTTTATGTAAAAGATGCAGATGGTAATGTCGTAGAGCTTCAAAATGGTGATGTGATTGAAGAGGGTATGGTTATTGTCGGTGATGATGGTAATCCTTCATCTGCTACTGTTGAAATTGTAAATAGCAGTAATGAATCTTTAGTATTATCTGGTACAGGTGAGCAAACTTTGGACGCTTCGTTTTTAGAAAATTTTAGTTCAGAAAGTTCAGATGTTTCAGCATCAAATGAAGAAAGACTTGATGAAATTACAGAAGGTTCTGATTCTGAGGTTGTTGATGGTGAACCAACTATCGCTGTTGATGATAGTTATGAAGCTACAGAAGATGGTCAAGAACAAGGTGTTGATGATGGTCAAAGTGTTTCTGATAATCTTTTAGCAAATGATATTGTAGAAGATAGTTCAGCTCAAGAAGATTTATCTCAAGACACACCTCTTTCAGAAAGTAATCTTTATGAAGTAGATAATGATCTTGAAAATGATTTAACAACTACGAATCAAGATGATACTGTTACAGTTGAAGATGATGTTGAAGAAGATCTAACTATAAATACTCGTAATGGAGATGATACTGTTACAGTTG
>JAYEHQ010000059.1:32845-83944 GCA_034659595.1 Campylobacterota bacterium | reverse complement strand
TAGAAAATAAGATAGATTTTCAGTTTACACAAACACCTGAGGATTTTGTAGTTGATGAAATACCATCATTTGAGTTTAAAAAAAGTGGAAACTTTTTAATTTTACATATAAAAAAAGTGGAATATACTACTTGGGATATGATAGCAACTTTTGCAGAGTTTTTAAGAATACCTGCTCAAAAAATTGGTTATGCAGGTTTAAAAGATAAACACGCAACTACTACACAGTATATATCTGTAGATGCAAGACATGAGTCAGCTCTTAAAAAGTTTAGAAACAAAGATATAAGAATATTAAGTAGTGTTAGACATAATCAGCCTATAAGAATGGGTGATTTAAAAGGTAATAGATTTACAATAAATCTAAGAGAGATAACAAATATAGAAGCTGGACAAATTGAAAAAATAGCACGAAAAACTGCTAGAGATGGTCTTCCTAATTATTTTGGTTACCAAAGATTTGGTAGTGGTGGAGATAGTATAAAACAAGCTGATGAGATGATAAACGGTGATTTGCATATAGCTGATAATAAAGTAAAAAACTTTTTAATATCTATATATCAAAGTGAATTTTTCAATAGATGGTTAAGAGAGAGAGTTTTGCTAAGTGTAGAAGAAAATGATGGAAAATTTCAAATTTTAGATGGTGATTTATTTGTAAAAAAAGGTGTGCCATCTGGTTTACTTTGTGGTAGGGGTGTAAAAAGAGCGACTTCTGATGCAGGTGAGATAGAAAAAGAGTATGATGATGAATTTTTACAAGAAAAAGGTTATAGAAGAGCTGCTTTGATTTTTCCAGAGGCTGTTAAATGTAACTATAATAAAAAGCAAACACTTTTAAATATAAGCTTTGAATTACCAAAAGGTTCTTATGCAACGGTATTTTTAGAAAATATAGCAGGTAAAAATTACACAGCTAAAGATGTAAAAGCAAAATAATAACTTACATTCATAATAGTTTAATTGTAGTTTGACTATAATACAAGCAATTAATTTTAAGACAGGAGTATGCCTATGGGTGAATTATTCACATTTTTTGGTCTAATATCTCACGATAAGACTTTTATCTACATGACACACATGCTTTTAGCTGCGGGAATTGCTATACTACTAGTAAGATCTGCTATGAGTAATCTACAGATGGTTCCAAAAGGAACTCAAAATATTATGGAAACATATATATCTGGTGTGCTTCAAATGGGTACAGATGTTATGGGTAAAGAGCAAGCTCGTCGTTTCTTACCTCTTGTCGCTACAATTGGTTTATTTGTTGGTATTGCTAACTTAATTGGTGTTATTCCAGGTTTTGAAGCACCAACTGCATTTTTAGAGTTCGCACTTACATTAGCTGTATGTGTATTTGTTTACTATAACTATATTGGTATTAAAGAACAAGGTGTTGTTAAATATTTCAAACACTTTTTAGGTCCAGTTTGGTGGTTATATTGGTTAATGTTTCCAATCGAAATAGTATCTCATTTTTCTCGTTTAGTTTCACTTAGCTTCCGTTTATTTGGTAATGTTAAGGGTGATGATATGTTCCTAATGGTAATCTTAATGTTAGCACCTTGGTTATTACCAATGATACCTTTTGCACTTTTAACTTTCATGGCATTCTTACAAGCATTTATTTTCATGATGCTTACTTATGTTTACCTTGGTAGTGCAGTAGCTGTTGACGACCACTAATTAATTAGGAAATTTTATGCAAAAAGATATATTCGATAGAATGATAAACTTTTTGCTTGGAGCATCATGGGCTGTAGTTGTCTTTGGTGCTTTACTTACTTTTAAAACCTTTATTATCTTAGGCTTTGGCTTATCACTTTTTATTACAATTCTTTTTATTTTAGTATCACTTTTTATGATTTTAGCATTGGATGCTTTTGCAGTAAATAGGGAAAAGCTTGTTGAAATAAAAAAACAGACTGAATTATTAGAGAAGATTTATTCTAAACAGATATAAGTAAGAGAGCAAAAATAGAGAGTTTTAATTCTCTATTTTACTTCTAAGTCAGTACTCCATTTTTCCATAACACTATGAAATTTTTCATTTGGTGCTTCCATAAATTCTATTACAAATTTATTTTCAAGTTCTACAACACCAATACTTCTTGGACGAACAGCTAATACTCTAGTGTTTGGTATAGCTTTACCAAAACAAAAGATTATATTTATAGCGTTTAATATATTTGAATCTATCTCTCCATCTAGGCTCTTCGTATGCTCATAATGGTCAAAGATAGCGATAAATTTAGCAACAGGATGAGTTTCAATATTTTTTTTAAAATATTCTATAATTTCTGAAGCAGTTTTCTGAGTAATATCATCTTTATTTAATTCTAGTGAATAAATAGGATATTTATCCATAAGTATAGTTTTTGTCATTTGATTTAATCCTTATAATATATTTTGAAATTCTAACAAACATATCTTAAATCTAGTTGTATGTTTATGATGCTTAAAAGCAAAAATTAGATAAAATAAGTGACTTATAATTTTTATCTAAGGAAATCTATGTTTGAAACAGTTATCGGGCTTGAAGTCCATGTTCAACTAAACACAAAAACTAAACTTTTTTGCTCGTGTCCTACGAGTTTTAATCATAAACAAAATACTAACACTTGTCCAACTTGTTTGGCTCTTCCAGGTGCTTTACCAGTTTTAAACAAGGAAGTTTTACATAAATCTATCATGCTTGGTACTGCGATAGATGCTACTGTAAATGAGACTTCATATTTTGATAGAAAGTCATACTTTTATCCAGATTCTCCATCAGCATATCAAATCACTCAGCTTTATACTCCTATAATTCAAAATGGTAGTTTAGATATTGAGTTGGAAGATGGTTTAAAAAAAACTATTCGTATTGGTTTTGCTCATATCGAAGCTGATGCTGGAAAAAATATTCATGATGGTGATATATCTAAAGTAGATTTGAACCGTGCAGGAACTCCACTTTTAGAGATAGTAACTCAGCCAGATATGCGTAGTGCTGATGAAGCTGTTGCGTATCTTAAAAAACTACATTCAATTATCCGTTATTTGGATATTGGTGATGCTAATATGCAAGAGGGTTCTTTTCGTGTTGATGTAAATGTGTCTATCCGTCCCAAAGGTGATAAAAAACTTTATACTCGTGTAGAAGTTAAAAATATCAACTCATTTAAGTTTATTCAAAAAGCTATAGAAGTTGAAGTTGCTCGTCAGAGTGAAGCTTGGGAAGATGGTGTTTACGATGATGAGATTTGTCAAGAAACAAGACTTTTTGATCAAGAAAAGACAGAGACTCGTTCTATGCGTGGTAAAGAGGATGCTGCTGATTATAGATATTTCCCTGAGCCTGATTTACTAAAAGCTGTAGTAACTGATGAGATGCGTGCTATTTACTCTCAGATACCAGAACTTCCAGATGCTAAAAAGGAAAGATTTATTTCAGAATATGGGATGAACGAATACAATGCAGATGTTATAACTGCATCTATAGAGATGGCACATTTCTTTGAGACTATGATGAAAGAGGAGGGTGCAACTGCAAAAACAGCTACTTCACTTCTAACAGTTGAACTTCAAGGTCGTCTAAAAGGTGAGCAAAACCTTACTAACTCTCCTGTAGATGCACAAAAACTTGGCTTTTTAGCAAAAAGAATAGATGATAAAACTATTAGTAATAAAGCTGCAAAAGATGTACTAGATAAACTAATGGAAGAAAATTTAGAAGTTGATGGTGTTATCGATGCTCTTGGACTTAAGCAGGTGAGTGATACAGGTGCTATCGAAGTTATGTGTGATGAAATTATCAACGCTAACCCTGCTAAAGTGGAACAATACAAAGGTGGTAAAGAGAAACTTTTTGGTTTCTTTGTAGGTCAAGTTATGAAAGCATCTAAGGGTAGTGCAAACCCTCAAGCTGTAAACGAAGTTTTAAAAGCAAAACTAGGGTAAATCTTGCTAAGACGCTTAATCACAGATACAGCATATCATATACATACCTCTCCACGATATGCTAGTATTAAGCGTTTCTTTTTTAATTTTTTAGAAAATCCAAACTCAAAAAACAAAAATATTTTTGATTCATTTATGATAATGCTTATTTTGATAAGTGTTTTTATCTTAGTAAAAGATGTCAAGTCCGAAGTTAATTCTAGTTTACTTTTTTTTAACAATGTAGTTATATCGACTATATTTTTAATAGAATACCTTTTAAGGCTTTGGATTAGTAGTAGTGTTTGTAAAATAATCATAGAACAAAACGAACACGATACTATGCTCAGTCGTGAATTTCAACTTTATGATGCTTTTAAAAAAATAGTAAAAGCAAAGTTGAAATATATATTATCCTTTAAAGCTATAATCGACCTTTTAGCTGTTTTACCATTTTTTCATCAGCTAAGATTTCTTCGCATCTTTATCTTATTTCGAGTGTTTAAACTCTTTAGATATGTAAAAAGTATTCAAATCTTTGTATCGGTTTTAAAGTCAAAACAGTTTGAGTTTATCACTCTTCTTGTATCTGCTTCTATTGTTGTGTTTGTATCTTCTGTTCTTATATATGTTGTGGAAGCTAACCATCCAAACACCTCTATAAATACATTTTTTGAAGCTTTTTACTGGTCTATTGTGACTATATCAACTGTAGGATATGGTGATATATCTCCTGTTACAGAGTTTGGTAGAGTTGTGGCTATATTTGTTATAGTGGCGGGTATCACAGTTTTTTCATTTACCACTTCACTTATAGTAACTGCATTTACACAAAAACTAGATGAGATAAAAGATATAAAAATAGAAAATGATATAACTAAGATAAAAGATTTTTATCTTGTTTGTGGATATGAAGAGATAGCAAAAGATGTAATCAAAAAATTAACTAAACATTCAAAAGTGATAGTTTTGGATGAAGATGAAAACAGAGTAAACAGAGCAAAACTAGATGGTTTCAGTGCATTTAACTATGACCCAGGGAGTGTAGAGAGTTACAAAAAACTTCATATAGATGTAGCCAAACAAGTAAAAGCGGTCCTATGTCTTAGAGAGAGCGACATAGAAAATGTATATACCGCCCTAACAATCCGCTCATTTAATAAAGAGATATTTATACTCTCTTTACTGATGAATGAGATAAACAGAAATAAGCTAACTTTCGCAGGGGTAAATGAACTTCTATACGCCAAAGAGTTAGTAGGGATGATAGCCAAAGAGTTAGTAGGTCAAAGGGTAGCATTTGAAGCTATACACGAACTTCGTACAAACTTACACGGCATAAAGATGCAAGAGATAGTCATAAATAAAAGAATCTTAGAAAACTTCAAAAGTATAGGTGAATTTGATAATAAAAAGTTTAGACTCATACTACTAGGAATCTATCAACAAAGTAAAAAAGAGTTTTTGTTTAATCCTAATGATACTATCCCTATAGCAGAGGGTGACTACCTTTTAGTAATAGGTAATATTGTTTTTATAAAAGAGTTTGATAAGTATTTGCATACGGATATTTTAGATTTAATATAAAAAGTAAAGATAAATTCATTTTGGATATAATAATCCTATATTAAAAAAGGTTTAAAATGCAATTTTTAGATGTAAAAACGGACTATGCTTTTAAAAAAGTATTTGGAAGTGAACAAAGTCATGAGATATTGATTAGTTTTTTAAACTCTATCATAGAGTTTGAAAATAATCAAAAAATAAAAGATTTAATAATCCTTGATCCATATAATATACCTGTATTAAAAGGGATGAAAGATACATTTGTAGATGTAAAAGCAAGATTACAAAATGATACTACTGTAATCATTGAGATGCAGGTTCTAAACCATGATGGTTTTGAGAAAAGGATACTTTATAATACTGCTAAAAACTACTCAAAGCAACTAGAAAAAGGTGATAAATATCATTTACTAAATCCTGTAATAGCTTTAACCATAGTTAATTTTGAGATGTTTGAATTTGGAAAATATAAATCAAATTTTAAACTTTTAGAAAAAGAAAATTTTACAACTTACAAAGATGATATTGAACTGATATTTATAGAGTTGCCAAAGTTTAAAAAAACATTAGATGAATGTAAAGATATAGAAGATAAATGGTTGTACTTTATAAAAAATAGTGAAGATTTAACAGTAGTTCCGAAAAACATAGATAAACAAATCAAAGATGCATATACAATAGCGAACACTGCAAATTTCACTATGGATGAATTAGAAGTGCAAAGAAAAAGAAAAGAGTTTATATATATACAAAGACAGTCTATTATAAAAGCTAAAAGAGATGGGCATAAAGAGGGGCATAAAGAGGGGCATAAAGAGGGACGAGAAAAAGGACTTGAAGAAGGTAGAGAGGAAGGACTTGAAGAGGGTATTCAAAAAGGTTTAGAAGAGGGTGCAAAAAATAAACAGATAGAAATCGTTAGAAATATGCTTAAAGCAGGTATGACTACTGAAATGGTTTCTCAATTTACATCATTGAACATAGATGAAATTGAAAATATAAAAATATAAAAATGAATAAAAAAATAGCTTTAATCTTTGGAAACAATGAATACTCACAAGAGATAGCTAAAAATATAACTACTATATATAGTGATATACATATTTTTACACTTGATGATAAAGACGATGAAAATAGTTTCGATTTGAGTGATGATTGGAATGAGCTACAAAGTAAATATGATATGCAAAATTGCATCTCTTTTTGTACATTGGAAAATATGGCAGAAAATATATTTTTAACTATATCTTTGCGTGATTCTTTTAAAGATTTACACATAGTAGCTTTAGCAAAAGATAAAGAGAGTTCCCACAAGCTAGAACTTGCAGGTGCTTCAAGGGTTATACCTCTCATACAAACTATATCTAACATTATAGTAGAGATGCTAGAAAAACCTGTAGTAACACAGATACTTCATAATATTTTATACGAAAAAAGTGACTTGCAAATCGCTCAGATAAAGATAAATAGTTATGATGATATAGAACTAGCACGAAAGTATAATATTTTGGTACTTTTTATAGTTCGCAAAGATATGAGCAAAGAGTTTATATATTCATCAAAAGCTAAACATCATGAAGTAGATGATGGAGATTCTTTCATAGTTGTTGGGCTTGCAGAGGATATAATAGAGTTTGAAAAAAAGGTAGGAGTTAAGAATGTCTAAAAAAATAAAAATAGGTGTCATAGGAGCTGGTAAATGGGGTAGTGCTTTGGCTTTTGCACTTGGTGTTGAGAATGATGTTGTTATAACATCTCGTACACCTAGAGATTTGCCAAATTTTGTCTCTTTAGATGAGATTTTAGAGTGTGAGTATTTGGTTATAGCTGTACCAGCTCAACAGATAGCATCTTGGTTGGAGGAGAATTTTGTATTTAAAGGTCAGAAAGTTTTAGTTGCTGCTAAAGGGATAGAAGCTAGTACAGGAAGATTTTTAAAAGATATATATAATAGTTATGTACCTAGTGAAAATATATCATTTCTTTCAGGTCCATCTTTTGCAACTGAAGTTATGCAATCTTTACCGACGGCACTTGTTGTAAATTCTACAAATGAAGCCGTAAGTAAAGCGTTTGCATCATTTTTTCCACCATTTATAAAAGCATATACTTCTACTGATATTATGGGTGCAGAGGTAGCGGGTGCTTATAAAAATGTTATAGCCATAGCATCTGGTATCTGTGAGGGGCTAGGTCTTGGTAAAAATGCGGCGGCATCTCTTATCTCTCGTGGTTTAGTAGAGATGCAAAGGTTTGGAAAAGTTTATGGGGCTAAAGATGAGAGTTTTGTAGGACTTAGTGGAGCAGGTGATTTATTCTTAACAGCATCATCCAATATGAGTAGAAATTTTCGTGTAGGATTGGGTTTAGCAAAAGGTAAATCACAAGAAGAGATTTTGGATGATTTGGGTGAGGTAGCTGAGGGTATAGGTACAGCTTACGCTTTACACAAGATAGCACAAGAAAAAAATCTGTATTTACCAATAGCTAAAGAGGTTTATGAGATGCTAGAGGGTAAGAGTCCATTGGCATCTTTGAGAGATTTGTTATCAAATTAGTATGGAGAAAATAAAATGACACAACACATAGAACAACTCAAAAAGATAGGCTTTGGGGTCTTGATAGGGCTTTTAGTATTTAGTATCTCGCTAAGTTTATTTAACATAACACAAAGTTCACTTTTAGGGATTATTGCATTTTTAGTAGTGCTTTGGACTAATGAGGCTTTACCATTGGCAGTTGTTTCTTTGATGCCTATCGTATTGTTTCCAGCTTTTGGTATTATTACTACTAAGGCTACTACCGTTAATTATGCTCACCCTATTATATTTTTATTTTTAGGTGGGTTTTTACTTGCCATAGCGGTTGAAAAGAGTAAGCTTCATACTTTTATAGCAGATAAAATGCTTTCACTTTTTCCAAACACACCTAGAGGGATAATCTTCTCTTTGGCTATAACAGCAGGAGTTTTAAGTTCTATACTTTCTAATACTACTACTACACTTCTACTCATATCTATAGCTTTATTTATTACTCAAGATGTGAAACTAAAACTTAGATTTGCATTAGCTATTGCTTATGGGGCTAGTGTTGGTGGTATAATTACCCCTATAGGAACACCACCAAATCTTATACTTATGGGTATTATGAATGACAAAGGGATGGAGCCTATCGCATTTTTTCAATGGATGTGGATGGTTGCACCTTTGGCTTTTATGATGTTTATAGTAGTTAGTTTTGTACTTAGTCTAGGGCTTGATAAAAAGCCAATCAAAAGAGATATAAAAACAGAAAAATTAGATCAAGAGCAAAAAAAAGTTTTATATGTTTTAGGTGGTTTAGTAGGTTTACTTTTATTAAATGCTCCCATAAGACCATATTGGGATGGATTAGGTCTTAGTGAGGCAGGGATATTATTAGGGGCAGGGATGTTATTTTTTATGCCACCTTTTAGTATTTTGAATTGGGAAAATGATAAAGTTAAAATACCATTTAAGATTATGTTTCTTTTTGGTGCAGGGTTTTCTATAGCTAAGGCATTTTCAGGTACAGGTTTAGCTGATGAGGTAGCATCATATCTTATTGTAATGACACAATTGCCACCGCTAGTTTTACTTTTTAGTGTAGCGATGCTTATTACTTTTACAACAGAGATAACATCAAATACAGCACTTATATCTATAATGCTCCCAGTTATATATTCAGTAGCAGAACAAACAGGTATAAATGCAACTCTATTCATGATGGTAGCAACTATATGTGCTAGTTATGCATTTATGCTCCCAATAGCCACTCCACCAAATGCTATAGCTATGAGTAGTGGTGTGGTAGATGTAAAAACAATGATAAGATATGGAGTAGTTTTTAATTTAGTTGGGATATTTTTAATAGTAATAGTAGCTGAATTTTTTTGGAAATTATTTTTGTAGTGATTTAGATAAAAATACAAATCCACTTAGATATACTTTTGGTTTAGTATATAAAAGTGGAAAGGTTAAGAAAATTAGATACCCTCAGCAATCATAGCATCAGCAACTCTTTTAAACCCAGCGATATTAGCACCATCTACATAGTTACCCTCAACACCATAATCTTTAGCAGTTAAAGAAACTCTTTTACAGATTTGTTGCATAGTTTCTTTTAGTTTTGCATCAACTTTCTCAAAACTCCATTTACTCATAGAAGCATTCTGAGCCATCTCAAATTCACTAACAGCTACCCCACCAGCATTAGCTGCTTTTGCAGGAGCAAAACAAATTTTATGACTTAAAAATGCATCTATTGCTTCAGGAGTTGATGGCATATTTGCACCCTCACTTACACTTATACAACCATTTGTGATTAAGTTTTGAGCGTCTATCTCTGTAAGCTCATTTTGTGTAGCACATGGGAAAGCTGCATAACACTCTATAGACCAAACAGCATGACCATTCTCTGGATACTCACTAACTGGTATATATGTAGCTTCAGGATGAGAATTTATATACTCTTCAAGTGATGCTCTTTTTTCAAGTTTTAACTCTTTTAGAAGTTCTAAATCAACACCACGAGAATCATAAATAGTACCTTTAGAATCTGTACAAGTTACAGGTATAGCTCCAAGATGATAAAGTTTTTCTATAGCATGAATAGCTACATTTCCTGCACCACTAATAGTACAAACTTTACCTTTTAAATCTTCTTTACCTTCCATCTCTAACATAGTTTCTGTAAAATATACAGTACCATATCCTGTAGCTTCAGGACGCATTAAAGATCCACCAAACATAAAAGGTTTACCAGTAAGTACACCTTCATAAGTTGATGTAATTTTTTTGTACTCAGCAAAAAGGTAACCAATCTCTCTACCGCCAACACCAATATCACCAGCTGGTATATCCATACGAGGACCAATGTATTTGTGAAGTTCTGTCATAAATGCTGAACAAAACTTCATAACTTCAAAGTCACTTTTACCTTTAGGATTAAAGTCACTTCCACCTTTACCACCACCTATAGGTAAACCAGTTAGAGAGTTTTTAAGAATTTGTTCAAATCCTAAAAATTTCAATATACCTTCATTTACAGTTGGATGGAAACGAAGACCACCTTTATATGGTCCAAGTGCATTGTTAAACTGAACACGATAACCAGTATTTACTTGTATTCTTTGATTGTCATCCATCCATGTAACTTTAAATTTAATAACTCTATCTGGAATAATTAATCTTTCTAAAACAGCATTTCTTGTATATTTTTCATCTGATTCTATTAGTGGAGCAATTGAGCAAATAACTTCTTCCAAGGCTTGATAAAACACATCATCTTGTGCACAGCCATTTTGTTCAAATTTTTTAATTTTTTCTTCAGTAATACTCATACATTTTCCTTATATTTTTGTTTGAAAAATTGTAGCATAAATACATAGATTTTGTATTAGATTTGAGAAAGTTTTAAAATTATCTCTTTTATCTCACTTGCATCGAAAAAAATATTTCGTGAGAGTTCATTACTAAATTGTTTTAGTAGTTCAGATTTTTTAGACATTCTTTTTTGTTTATCATTTTTTAATGGTTCTAGAGCTTCTCTTAACTCTTTTTTATAACTATTTATAATTTCTTTTCTTTTTTCTTCTTTAGTTTGTACTTGGGAAGTAGCACCATTTTTTAAAACAGCTAATATTATAAATATTAATATAACTATACCAATTAAACTATACATAATTTCATCACTCATCTTTTTACAATCCTCAAAAAATATATGTATTCTAACATATTTAAGATATAAGATGATGTTACGAAATATCTGATGATAAATACTTTATCTATTATATTGTTATTTTTCGATATGATTACTTCATAAAAAATTCCTGCTGTATTTTTAGGAATGTGTTTTAAAATTGATACAAAATGATAAAGGTCGAATATGGAATGTGAATCTTTCTAGTGTGGATTTACATAAAACCCCAAAATATAGGGCTATAGTGAGTGCTTTTTATATGTTTTTTTTGACTGAGTCCAACGAAAGTCCAATCCAATTGATACGATTTGATAAAACAATTTATTCATTATGCTTAATGCACTTTAGTAAATATAATGACCCCATAAAAACAAACTACTTGATAAAATCATTGATTGGTTGTATTTAATCTATCTTTATAAAAATATTGTATAATCAAAATAGTAGATAAAAAAGCTCTTTGTATTATGCATATAAAATAGAACTACCATCTCAAGGAAAACAAATGCCAAATCTAAAAAAACTACCAGTAGGGATACAAACATTTAAAGATATTAGAGAAGAAAACTATCTTTATATAGATAAAACAGACATTGCTTATGATTTAATAAGTAGTTATAAATATGCTTTTTTATCTCGTCCAAGAAGATTTGGTAAAAGCCTTTTTTTAGATACATTGCAAAATATATTTGAAGGAAATAAAGAGCTTTTCAAAGGTTTAGCTATCTATGATAAGTGGGATTGGAATACGACTTATCCTGTTATAAAAATAAGCTGGGATGGTAAAAATAGATCTATTAGAGATTTAGAACAAAGTTTAAAAGAGACATTAAAAAATAATCAAGAGAGATTAGGTGTTGAGTGTGAAGATTATTTAGACTTAACTGTTTGCTTTAAAAGACTAATTACTACATGTTATAAAAAATACAATCAAAAAGTAGTAATACTAATAGATGAATATGATAAACCAATTTTAGATATCGTGGATGATATAGAACAAGCTAAGGAACATAGAGAGTATATAAAAGGGCTATACTCAATTATAAAAGGAAATGATGCTTATATACAGTTCTCATTTTTAACAGGAGTTAGTAAGTTCTCAAAATCATCAATCTTTAGTGGACTTAATATGCTAGAAGATATAAGTGTAAATCCAGATTTTGGGAATGTATGTGGATATACCCAAAACGATATAGAGACAACATTCTTACCATTTTTAAAAGATGTAAATTTAGAAAAATTCAAACACTATTATAATGGTTATAACTTCTTAAAAGATGATATATATAATCCATTTGATACATTGTTATTTATCAAAAACAAATTTCTATATAGAAACTATTGGTTCGAAACAGGAAGCCCAACCTTTTTAATGAAACTAATCAAAGATAACAATTATTTCATTCCAAACTTATCAAATCTAACTGTGGATGAGAGATTACTAGATAGCTTTGATATAGAAAATATAGATTTAGAGGTTGTACTTTATCAAAGTGGATATTTAACTATAGATACTATGAAAGAAAAAAGAAGAGGTGGTATAGAGTATAAACTAAAAGTACCAAATCAAGAGGTTCAAACATCTCTAAATGACTATATCATCACATATCTACTAAAGCACAAAAACAAACTAAAAATACAAGATGACCTATATGACTCTTTGTGTGACGGAGAACTAGAGTTTTTAGAAAAAACTTTTAAATCACTTTTTGCATCTATTCCCTACAATAACTACACAAAAAATGATATAGCACACTTTGAGGGTTACTACGCTACAGTTATATATACTTACTTAGCATCTTTGGGTATAAAAATAATAGGTGAAGATGTAACAAACCATGGACGCATAGATTTAACACTGTTTGTAGAAGATAAAATATATATAGTTGAATTTAAAATGAAAGATAATAAAACAGATGCACTAACCCAAATCAAAGAGAAAAACTATGTACAAAAATATACTTCAGATAAAAAAGAGATATATCTAGTTGGGATTGAATTTGATGAAGATGATAAGAATTTGTGTTATTTTGAATATGAGGTTTTTAAATAGTCTAATGTCACAGAAATAAAGATATTAGTTTTCCTAAATTTGTTTGTTATTCTCATCTGTATATCTTATGATAAATACTTTATCAACTATATTGTTGTTTTTCGATATAATCTCTTTATAAAAAACTCCTGCTGTGTTTGTAGGCATGCGTTTTAAAAGTGTTTTCATAGTTCTCTCCTTATAAAGTGAGTTCCTCTAAAGTCCAATTGAAATGAGTAAATATGACTTTAAACGGTAAAACATGATAACATAGAAAAGCTCTAAGACTCCCTAAAATAGGGAGAAAGAAGTGATTTGATACAAAATGATAAAATATGAGAAAGGTAGAATATGGAGTGTGAATTTCCGAGCGTTAACTCAAATAAGCAAGAGATAGAAGAGATTTTTAAAAGTGTTAAAACAATAGCTATTTTAGGTTTATCACCTAATGAATCAAAAGATAGTCATAAAGTTGCAAAGTATTTGCAGGAACAAGGTTTTAAAATAGTTCCTGTATATCCTAAAGAGGATGAAATTTTAGGTGAGAAAGTTTATAATTCTCTTTTAGAAATTCCTTTTGCTGTCGATATGGTAGATATATTTAGAAAACCAAAGGCTTTAGAAGTTATATGTGAAGCATGTATAGAGCGTGCTGATATTAAAGTTTTTTGGTCACAGATAGGAATTGTAAACAATATCGCTGCAAAAAAAGCTGAAGATGCTGGGATTAAAGTTGTGCAAAGTATGTGTAGTATGGTAGAGCATCGTGCATTAAAAGCCCACTAAAAATTTATGAAATAAATTTAAAGGAATTTTGTTGTTAGAGATAGCAAAAATATATCAAGCAAGAGAACGCATAAAAGAGATAATTTCTGATACACCATTTTCTTATGCTCCACACCTTAGTGATTTATATAGTTGTGATGTTTTTTTAAAAAAAGAAAATCTTCAAATAACTGGTGCATTTAAAATAAGAGGTGCATATAATAAAATAGCATCACTTAGTGATGCTGAGCGTAGTTGTGGAGTAGTTGCAGCTAGTGCAGGTAATCATGCCCAAGGTGTAGCACTTTCAGCAAATAAATTTGGTATCAAGGCAGTTATAGTTATGCCTGATTCTACCCCTTTAACTAAAATAAATGGTGTAAAACATTATGGTGCAGAGGTTGTTTTAAATGGCTCAAATTATGATGAAGCTTATGCTCATGCATTAGAATTAGCAAAAGAAAATTCATTTACTTTTGTTCATCCTTTTGAAGATGATGAAGTTATAGCTGGACAGGGTACAGTTGCACTTGATATTTTAGATGCTTGTGATGAGTTAGATGCTGTAGTTATACCTGTTGGTGGTGGTGGTCTCATATCTGGTATGGCAGCAGCTATAAAAAGCATAAATCCTGATATAGAAGTTATAGGTGTTAGTGCAAAAGGAGCTCCCGCTCTTAAAAATTCTTTTGAGCAAAAAAAGGCAATTTGTAGTAAAAGTGTTAGAACTATTGCTGATGGTATTGCAGTGAGAGATACTTCTGAAATAACACTCAAATATATGCTTGAAGGTGTAGATAAATTTATTAGTGTTGATGATTCTGAAATAGCGAATGCTATTTTATTTTTACTTGAAAGACAAAAACTTGTAGTAGAAGGTGCTGGAGCAGTTGGTATTGCTGCACTTATGCACAATAAACTTGAGCATTTAAAAGGTAAAAAAGTAGCTATAGTTTTAAGTGGTGGTAATGTTGATGTTACATTGCTATCAGTTATTATAGAGAAAGGATTATTGAAATCTGGTCGTAAGATGAAAGTAACTGTTACTTTGATTGATAAACCCGGTTCTCTTATGCATTTTACTCAGATTTTAGAAGAGTTAAATGCAAATATTGTTCATATTGCTTATGATAGAACTTCTATATCTTTGGATTATGGAGATGCAAATGTTACCGTGCATATGGAAACTAAAGGTGAATCGCATCAGCAAATGATAAAAGAGACACTTAAAAAAGAGGGTTATTTAAGGGATTTTGAATTATGAGAGAGATAAAACAAACAAATTTTAAGTATCCTATAGTGTTAATAAAAATTTTAAATGATGGTAGGCTTCTTATTGTAGATAATAAAACTACGGTTAGGTATCTTAATAAAGAAAAGTTACAAATTACAAGTGGTTTTAAAGTTGGTATAGATCATGAACGATTTAAACAAAAGGTGGTAGCATTTAGTGGGGATGCTTCTAAGTTTGCAACATTAACAAGTGATTGCAAAGAAGCACGACTTTTTAATGCTTTGACAAAAAAACCTATAGCTAAAATGACTAGACATCAAGGTGAAGTGGCTAGCATATTTATCGATCCAAAAGATAGGTATATGTTTTCAGGTGGAGAAGATGGTAAGACATTTGCTCTTGATCTTAAAACGGGAAAACTGGCTTTTACGCTACCACATCATGCAGATACTATAAATGAAATAGCATTTAGTCCAAATGGAAATTGGTGTGTAACGGCTAGTTATGATAGAAAAGTTGGTGTTTTTAATATAGCTACAATGATGCCAAAAAATAAGCTTAAAGTTCATGCAGCACCTGTTATGAAAGTTGCATTTATTGGTGCAAATAGATTTATAAGTATAGATAAAAATGCTACCTCAATTGTATGGAATACATATAACGGGAAAATAATATCACGATTACAAGGTGTGCATGATGATGTTAGGGAAGTACTTGTAACTAAGGATCAATTGTTTTTATTTTTAGCAACTGAATTAGGTCATATTATAGTTTATGAGTTAGAAAATTATAAACAATTAGCTAGAAGTTATATTAAGCTTTCATCGCCTATATCAAGTTTAGAATTTGACAATGAAAATAATCATCTTATAATCGGATCTGAAGATGGTAATGTTGTGTTTTATGATATTTATGAGGGTAGAGCTAAGTTAAAGAGTTTACTTACTAAGAAAAAATATGATGAAATTTTTGTAGAAGCAGGAAAAAATCCATTATTAGCTTATACAGAAGAGTTTGCATTTGTTGATAATATGTGGGAAAAAACATTAGAGAAAGCAAAATATTTTTTAGAAAGAGGTGATAAAAAAACAGCTATAAGTTTATTTGATAGTTTTAAAAATATACCAACGAAAAAAACTTTAATAAATAGATTATTACAAGAGTATAAGAATTTTGATAAATTTATAGATTTAGCAAAACAGGGTAAATATGCTTTAGCTTATGGGATGGTAAGAATTACTCCCTCTTATATTGATACCGCTGTATATAGATCTTTAGAAAAAAGATGGCAACAATCATTTGTACTAGCTCAAAAACATGTACTTCAAGCTAATGGTGTAGAAAAAGCAAGAAAGATTTTAGCTCCATATAGAGGTATTTCTGAAAAAACAGAACATGTTCAAGAATTATTAAAAGAGGGTAAAATTTATGTATCATTTAAAAAGGCTATAACAGAAAAGAATTTTAGAAGAATTTTTGAACTAGTTAAACAATATTCATTTTTAAAAGAATTTCCTGAATATAATTCAGTTATAAGTTATGGAGAAAAACTTTATATAAAAGCAGAAAAAGCAATTAGAGATGATGATTTTACTACAGCTTTAAAAGTGTTGAAAATTTTATCTGATTTTGGTGAATTTAAAGAGGAAGCTGAACAATTAAAAGAAGATATTGAAAATAAACAAAAATTTGAAAAAGCTATAAAAGAGAATGATATTTTATTAGCTTATAATTTATTAGATAATTCAGATGATTTACAAGAAACTGATGATGGTAGAGAATTACAAAAAACTTGGAATGAAGCTTTGGAAAAAGCAAATTCTTATGCTGCTAGCGGTAACATAGACAACATAGAAGAAGTATTAAAAGAATATATGGAAATCTCTTCAAAATATATGGCGATAGCTAGTGTGGTTGCATGGTGTTATGTAACTCAAATGGAAAAAGCTGTAAAATCGAAAAGTGATATGTCAATTTTAGAAGATGGTATAAAAAAATATGTGTTAACTTTTGGATTAAGAGACGAGATAGAAAGTTTTTATCATATTTGTCAAAAATTTTATAAAGATTTGGAAATAAATCTTGAAGCATTACCTAAAGGGTCTTTAAAAATGTGGAGACCAGATATGATTGAAAAATCAATATTATTATTAAAATAGTTTTAATCAAATTAAAACTTTCTCCTTTTAACCTCCATTATAGTTCCTCTTAAGTATAATAAGCGAATTTTTAAATTTACAATTATTAAGAGGAGACTTATCATGCAAATTAGTGGTGCACAGATGGTTATAGAAGCTTTTATTGCAGAGGGTGTTGATACTGTATTTGGTTACCCTGGTGGGGCTATTATGAATGTTTATGATGAGATATATAAACAAGATAAATTTCAACATATTTTAAATAGACACGAACAGGCATCTGTTCATGCTGCTGAGGGTTATGCAAAGGCTAGTGGTAAAGTTGGTGTTGCCATGATTACAAGTGGACCAGGTTTTACAAATGCTGTAACAGGTTTAGCTGATGCTTATATGGATTCTATCCCTTTAGTTGTTATAAGTGGACAAGTTCCTATGAGTCTTATAGGTACGGATGCATTTCAAGAGATAGATGCAGTTGGTATTAGTCGTTCATGTACAAAACATAACTATCTTGTAACAGATGCAAAAGATTTGCCTCGTATTTTAAAAGAAGCATTTCATATAGCATCTACTGGTCGTCCCGGTCCTGTTCATGTTGATATTCCTAAAGATGTAACAGCTCAAATAGAAGAGTTTAATTATGATATTGAACTTGATTTAGAGACTTATAAACCTCATACTAAGGGTAATTCTCGACAGATTAAAAAAGCTATGGAAGCTATATCTAAAGCTAAAAGACCTCTTTTTTATCTAGGTGGTGGTATTATAAATGCTAATGCTGGTGAGGTTATAAGAGAGTTTGTTCATAAAACTGGAATCCCTGCAGTTGAGACATTTATGGCTCGTGGAGTTTTGAGTTTTGATGATAAGTTGCTTGTAGGAATGCTTGGTATGCACGGTTCTTATGCATCAAATATGGCAATGAGTGAAACAGACTTAGTTATTGGTCTTGGTGCAAGATTTGATGATCGTGTAACTGGAAAACTTAGTGAGTTTGCTAAAAATGCAGATGTTATCCATGTAGATATTGACCCTGCATCTATTTCAAAACTTGTAAACGCTACTTACCCTATAGTAGGAGATGTAAAAAGTGTTGTAACAGATATGTTAGAGCATTCTTCTAAAATAAATAGTGATAGATATGAAGCTTGGAGAGAAACTATTGCAAATTTTGCAGAGCTTCATCCTTTGACTTTTCATGAAGATGAGGAGAGACTTAAGCCTCAATGGGTTATACAAAGAGTTGGTGAACTTTTAGGTGATAGTGCAAATATCTCTACAGATGTTGGACAGCATCAAATGTGGACAGCTCAATTCTATCCATTTAATAGACCTCGTCAATTTATGAGTTCTGGTGGTTTAGGGACTATGGGATTTGGTTTCCCAGCAGCACTTGGTGTTAAAGTAGCAACTCCTGAGAAAACTTCTATAAACTTTACAGGTGATGGTTCAATTCTTATGAATGTTCAAGAATTAATGACAGCAGTTGAGAAAAAACTACCAGTTGTAAATGTTATTTTAAATAATAACTTTCTTGGAATGGTAAGACAATGGCAAACACTTTTTTATGATAAACGACATAGTGAAACAGATTTATCAGTTCAACCAGATTTTGTAAAACTTGCAGAAGCTTTTGGTGGAATAGGGTATAGAGTTCATACAAAAGAGGAATTTGATGCAGCACTTAAAGATGCAGTTGAAAAAAATGTAGTTGCATTTATAGAAGTTATAGTTCACAGAATGGAAAATGTTATGCCTATGGTTCCAGCTGGTGGTTCACTATTTAATATGATGTTATTAAAAAAAAAAGGAGATAAGTAATGAATGATAATAATGAAAGAAGAGTAGTTTCAGTTATTGTTGTTAATGAAGCGAGTGTTTTATCTCGCATCACTGATTTATTTTCTGGTCGTGGTTATAATATAACTTCTTTAACAGTAGCTCCAATCCCTGATAGTAAATACTCAAGGCTAACTATTGTAACATCTGGTTCAGTTCGTGTGATAGAACAGATTACTAAACAACTTCATAAGCTTATCCCTGTTTTAAGAGTTTATGAGCATGCTGATTTAGTAGAAAAAGAGATGGCACTTGTTAAATTTCCTGCTTCTGAAAACATTGCAGATATAAGTACACTTTGTCAAGCATATAACGGAAAGATAGTGAATGTTGGTGAAAATGTAATTATAGTAATGGTAGCAGATGAGCCAAAAAGAGTAAATAACTTTTTAAAAATTATACAAAGATATAATCCTAAAGAGATAGTAAGAAGTGGTGCTGTAGCACTAGAGAGATAAATCTCATGAAACTAAGCACTATAGCTTCTTATATATCATCTGAATTTAGTTCTAATGATATAGATATAACAGGTATGAATGATTTAAAAGATGCTACTTCAAATGAAATATCTTTTGTATCTAATGCTAAATATATAAAAGATATTAAAACCACTAAGGCTGCTGCTGTAATCATTTCAGCATCTTTAGTAGAACATCTACCAGAAGGCTGTATAGCATTAATAGTAGAAAACTCTTATTGGTCTATGGCTATCCTTTCAAAACAATTTGCTCCACTTATAGAAGATGACACTCTAAGAAATGCTAAGATAGGTGAAGGTTGTAAAATTTCTCCAAAAGCTGAAATAGCAAATGGTGCAGTTATAGGCAAAAATTGTACTATTTTAGCACATGTATATATTGGTGCTAATGCTGTTATTGGTGATAACACTATTATATATCCTAATGTTACTGTATATAGAGATTGTATAATTGGTAATGATTGTATTATTCATTCAAATACAGCTATTGGTTCTGATGGTTTTGGTTTTGCAACAAATGCTAAAGGTGAACATAAAAAGATTTATCAAAATGGAAATGTTATTATAGAAGATGATATTGAAATAGGTAGTAATACTAGTATAGATCGTGCAGTTTTTGGTTCTACACTTATAAAAACAGGTGTTCGTATAGATAATCTTGTACAAATTGGACATAATTGTGAAATAGGTGAATATAGTGTTTTTGTAGCACAATCAGGTATTGCTGGTTCAACTAAATTTGGACGAAATGTTGTTATGGGTGGACAAAGTGCTGCTGTTGGACATATCACTATAGCTCCATTTTCAACCTTTGCAGCAAGAAGTGGAATAACAAAAGATATAAAAGAGAGTGGAAAAACTTACGCAGGTTTCCCTTTAATGGAACATAAATTATGGAGGAAGCTTCAAGTTAAAATAGCGAAACTTCTTAAAAAGTAGGAAAACCTACTTTTTAATTTCGTTAACGAACTCTTCTATTCTTTTGATACCTTTACGAATACTTTCTATATCTGTAGCAAATGAAAATCTAAAATAACCTTCACTTCCAAAACCAACACCAGGAATAACTGCTACCTCTTTTTGAGCTAATAAATCTTTTGCAAATTTAAGTGAATCATCACTTACTTTTTGAATATTTACAAATAGATAAAATGCACCATCTGGTTTTAAAACGCTTAAACCATCTATAGCATTAAAAAGTTCTACTGCTTCATCACGACGAGTCATAAACTCTTTTCTCATCATCTCTATATCAGCATCAGCACTACCATTAAGTCCAGCAATAGATGCTTTTTGAGTTATAGAGTTTATATTTGAAGTACTTTGAGATTGCAATTTTTTAATTGCTTTTATAAGTTCAGTGTTTGCTGCAGCCATATAACCAAATCTCCATCCAGTCATAGCTACAGATTTACTTAAACCATTGATAGTAACAGTTCTAGCAAACATATCATCACTAACGGCAGCTGCAGAAGTAAATGTACCATCATAGATAAGTTTTTCATACATCTCATCACTAGCTACAATAACTTTAGTACCTTCTAAAACTTTTCCTAATTCTGTAAGTTCATCTTTAGAATAAACAGAACCTGTAGGATTTGAAGGTGTAGTTAAAACTAACATCTTAGTATTTGGAGTAAGTGCATTTTTTAATTGTTCAGGAGTGATTTTAAATGAACTAACATCATGAGTTTCTATCTCTACAACTGTACCACCATAGTATTTTACTAATTCTGGATATGTTACCCAATAAGGAGCAGGGATGATTACCTCATCACCTTTGTCAATTGTCGCAGAAAAAAGATTGAATAATGAGTGTTTAGCACCATTATTTACGATAATTTGATTAAGTGCGTATTCTAAACCATTATCTCGTTTTAGTTTATCAGCTACTGCTTTTTTTAATTCAGGAATACCATCAACTGCCGTATATTTAGTAAAGTCATTGTTAATAGCATCTATAGCTGCGTCTTTTATAACTTGTGGTGTACCAAAATCTGGTTCACCTGCAGAAAAACTAAGAATATCTTTCCCCTCAGCTTTTAATTCTTGAGCTAAAGTTGTTATAGCGATAGTGATTGATTCAGATAATGTGTTAATACGATTAGTAAGCATAAAAACCCTTTTAGTAAAATATTGTTGTAATTATACTAAAAAATGTATAATTAGTATCTAATTTTTCATAGCTTCAATAAAAGATTCGTAAATATGTTCTAGTTCTAAATCTTGTTCTAGTAGTTCTTTATGGTCTTCATTTAAAATATGTTCTAAAATAGCTACTCTTTTTAGTAGGTATTCAAACATCTCTTTATTAATATCTGGAAGTATATTGTGCATCAAAGGATCTTTACATCTCCCTTTTTCTATAACACTTGCAGGGATGCCAACAGCAGTAGCATTACTAGGAACTGGTTTTACTACAACTGAATTTGCTCCAATTTTTGCATTTTCACCTATCTCTATATTTCCAAGTACTTTTGCTCCAGCACCAATGACCGCACCTTTTCTTATAGTAGGGTGTCTTTTACCTTTTTCAAGTGATACGCCACCTAAAGTTACACCTTGATAAATTAGTACATCATCTTCAATAATAGCAGTCTCACCAATAACTACACCAATACCATGATCTATAAAAACTCTACAACCTATTTCAGCACCGGGATGGATTTCTATACTTGTAAGCCATTGTGAAAATCCAGAGATAAGTCTTGCAAATCGTTGAAAATTATTTTTATAAAAATAATGTGCAACTCTATACCATGCTATAGCCCATACACCACGGTAATTAAATAAAAAATCAATCCAAGAATTTAATGCGGGATCATTTTTATATGCATTTGAGAAGTCTTCTTTTATTTTTGTAAAAAAAATCAAAATATTTCCTAATAATTTAATTTTGGAAGTGTATCGTTTTTTTTAAATATCTTCAATAGAAATTCTCCAGTTATCTCTAAAACCTCTTTTATATTTTTTATCATCTAAAATAATGTCTATAGAGAAATTAAGTTCATATATAGATACAATCTCCTCTATTTCATGGTCTATGCCAAATATATGTAAATATGAAAATATAGTTTCTTTTGCATTTTCAGATTTTTCTTCATTAATAAATTGTTTTATTTTTGTGTGATAAGCAACTCTTAAAAGATCACCAAGTTTACTTTTTCTACTTTCTATATTTATAAGTTCTTTTAGAGTTTGTTTTACATTTTCAACATCGCCTAAAAGTGCGTATTTTTCACAATTCGTGATAGTAATACCCCATTTTTCCTCTAAACTTTTTCCAAGTTTTATGTGATGTAGAATTTTTTTTGTATCAAGTAATTGATAACATGATTTTATATCATCTTTTTTATAAGCAATTTGAAGTTGTTCAATATTGTAACAATCTAAATTTAATTCCCTTACTTTATGCTTTATATGGGGTATTCTTTTTAGTTTTTCTAAATGTTTTCTTGCTAAAGTAGTATTTGATTTCATGATACAATTTTCTATAAGTTTTAAAGAACCTTCTATTTTTTTTGTTAAGTTTACATAAGTAGGTATATGCTTAAATGAACTAAATTTTCTAGTAATCCTATCTGTAGTTTCAAAATCTTTTTTTATTAGAGCTTTTAAAAAAAGGACAAAATCATTTGGATAAGTGAAAATAAATGAACACATCTCTTTTTTCGCAGGGATATTTCTATATATATTTAGAATTTTTTTAGCATTATTTAGATTTCCTGCTAAAAGTTCTTTTTGTGCATTTAAAAAACTATTTTTCCAAATATTATTCATATTTTTGTATTCATCAGTATGTTCAAGTATTGGAAATCTATAAGATATTTCATACGCTTTACGATAATTTTTTGAATCTACACATAATTTGAATTTTTCATAATATTTAAAAGTTTCAAATAATATATTAATATCTTTTTGTTTAGATTCAAGTAGGCTATATTTTTTTAATAAATTAATAGCTAGTTTTTTATTATTATTTATAAGTGCTTTAGTAGCCATTTTATAAATATTATTATATTGATTTTCTATTTTTTGATAACATTTATAGTTTTTAGCTATTGTCGCAGTTTGTGTTCTTCTAAGTACTTCATAAAGTGCTTCATCTTTTATAAGTTTTTCAACAGTTGCTACGGTTGGAAGATTTAGTTTAAAAATATCAGAATTATTTAGTGCAATTATGATCGTATCTGAATCTAATAGAACCATATTTATAATTATGTCATCAAAAATCGCATAAGCTTCATTAATTACTCTATGTTCTTTTAAATCCACTATAGCTAATGAATTTTGTTCAGAAGATACAAATATATAATTAGTATTTAGTATAGGGATAATATGCTTGATTGTTTTAAAATTAGTTTCAATATGCTTATGTTCTATAGTGCTTTTTAAATAAATAACATCTATGTCACCATTATCCTTACCACTTATAAGTGTCTCCATATTTACGAAACATAGAGTATTTGTACGAATATCTGAAAAGGTTATCACTTCTTTATGTGTATTTACATGTAAATCTGTAACAAATATAGCACCACCATAGCCACTACAAGCTACTTTTGAACCATAAAATGTAACAGCACTTACAAAATTAGTAAAATTCTTTTCTTGTGTAATTGTTCTATCATAAGGGAATGAACAAAGTCTTGATAGTACAGATGGGTTATCGTATTTGTATTGAAAAACTCTACCATATTTTGTTCCAACTATTAAATATTGAGAGGTAGAATCAAATGTTAAAAGATTTATCTCTTTTGCACTAATTTCAATAGTATTTAAAATTTCACCAATTCTTGTATCTAACACATATATATTTGACTTTACAGCAAAAGCTAGTAATTCAACATTTGGACTAAAAGACATCGTTACTACATCAGAAGTTAACTTTTCTGATTCAATTATTAGTTTATTTTCATAATTTTTACATGAATTAATTCTAGCTTGACCATCTTGGGTTGAAAGAGCTATATATTTATTTTCAAGTGCTTCAAGTTTTAATATATTTGAATCTAAAGTAAGACACTTTTCAATTGTATGCATTTTTGTATTGCCTTTTTATAAAAACAGATTATAGCTTATTTTATCATTGTCTATGAAATTATAAAAGATTTGTTACAATAAGAGAAAGAATTAAATAATAGGGTTTTTTATGGAAAAAGTAAGTTGTGATGTTTTAATAATAGGTGGTGGACCTGCTGGTGGAGTTAGTGCTGTAACTGCAAAAATGAATTATCCTGAAAAAAAGGTGCTTATAGCAAGAGAATATGATAAGCAATTAGTTCCTTGTGCTATTCCCTATATATTTGGTAAGACACTTGGGTCTAGTGAAAAAAATGTTGGTTCATGTGCAGCTATAAAAGATATGGGTATCTCTACACTTTTAGGAGAGATTAAAGATGTTGATTTTACTGATAAAATTGCATTTACTGAAAAAGAAGCTATACGATTTGATAAACTTATTTTTGCAACTGGTTCTAAGCCTTTTGTTCATGAATCTTTGAGGCATGCACTTGCATTAGATGGTGTTTTTACGGTTGCCAAAAGCAAAGAGCTTATAGATAAAGCTAAAGATTATCTCCAAAACAAGCAAGAGGTAGTTATAGTTGGTACTGGTTTTATTGGTGTTGAAATGGCTATGGAATTAGCATCCATTGGGAAGAAAGTCACTATAATTAGTGGAAGTAAGCATATACTGAAAGGTTCATTTGATGCTGAAATAGCTGCACAAGCTGAAAACATATTATTAAATGCAGGTGTTACATTTATCGGTAATGATAGAGTTCTTGAAATTATAGATAAAAATTCAGATAATATTGTTAATTCTGTAAAGCTAGAAAGTGGAAAAATTATAGATACACAAGTTGTTATTTTAGCTACAGGATATAAACCAAATACAGAACTAGCTCAAAAAGTCGGTATTTCACTTGGTAAATATGGTGGGATTTGGGTTGATGAATATATGAGAACTGAAAATCATGATGTTTTTGCAGTTGGAGATTGTAGTTTAAGAAGAACATTTATAACTAAAACAGCTTCTAAAGTTATGCTAGCATCAACTTCATCAGCGGAGGGTCGTGTAGCTGGTAGTTCTCTTTATGGGATAAAATATATAAAAGGCTTTAGTGGAACAATTTCTATCTTTTCAACCATTGTTGGAGATATTGCTTTTTCATCTGCTGGTGTTACTGAAGATGAAGCTATAGAAGTAGGGATGGATGTAGTCGTTGGAACTTTTAGTGGTACAAATCGTCATCCTGCAACAATTCCAGGAGCACAAAAACAGTTTGTTAAATTAATTGCAACTAGAAATGGTGGTCAAATAATTGGTGGTCAAATAGTTGGTGGAAATGAAACAGGTGAGATGATAAATATTATTGGTCTTATGATTGAAAGTGGTTTGAGTGTTTATAAAGTTATGTCGATGCAAGTAGCAACTCAACCACTTTTAACAGCAGCACCTACAAACTATCCAATAGTAATGGCAGCTATAATGGCTATGAAAAAGATAGATAAGCTATAATATTAAAAATAAATTAATAACAGATTAATAAGTAAAGGTGGTTTGTGGTGGTTATAAAAAATGTAATTATTTGTGATGGTGATGGTGAGAGAAAAGGCAATTTTACTATAGAGGATAGAACAGATAAGATTGTAGATGCAAATGGAGCTTATCTTATTCCAGCTTTAGTTGATTTGAATGTTAGATTACAAGATGGTATATTAAATTCAAAAAATATTCAATCTATTTCAGAAGTTGCTAAGAAAGGTGGAGTGGGGCATATAGTATTAAATGCTGATTCAGATCCTGCAATAGATAGTGCTGGTCATTTGGAATTTGCTCAAAATGGTCAAAGAGATGCTAAAGGAGCAAAAGTTGATTTAATGTTAAATGCTCTTTTAGATGATGGTAGCTTAAGTAATATTGCTATATTACTAAAAAAAGGTGCGGTTGGCCCTTATATGAGTACTGTAGCTAAAAATGATGTAGCTATAAAAGTAGCTGAGTATGTTAAGATGTATGGTAATACTTTATTTTGTAAAGCTGAAGATAATTCATTAAAAAATAGTGGTGTAATGTTAGATGGTGATGTTAGTAGCCGTTTAGGACTTGCAGGTATCCCAGATTTGAGTGAAGTTTTACATGTATCTCGCATGATAGAGATTGCTAGACATTTTAAGATAAAAATACTTTTTAAGTCAATTGCATCACCTCGTTCTATATCTTTAATAACACAAGCAAAAAAAGAGGGTGTAGAAGTTAGTTGTGAAGTTTCTCTTCATCATTTAATAAACTCTGATGAGAGATGTTTAAACTTCAATACTACAGCAAAATTAGACCCACCATTAGCATCAAGAAGTGATGTTAAATTACTTCAAGATGAATTAAAAAATAATAATATAGATATATTAACATCGTTACATCAACCAAGTTCATTAGTAAATAAAGAGGTTGCATTTTATAATGCTTCTTATGGTTGTGAATCATTAGCAGATGTATTACCATTGTATTATACGAAACTTGTTAAATCAGGATTAATAAGTATGGAAAAATTAGTTGAATTAACATCAATTAATCCATCAAAAACTATAGAAAAAAAAGTAGGATATGTACTTTTTAATCCAAATAAAACATATACTATAAATAATATAGGTTCTTTATATAATGGTGAAGAGATTTTTGGTGAAGTGATAGATTTATAAAAGAAGACTTTAGTAAGTCTTCTTAGTCATAGCTTGTTTTACAATAAATTTTTATACTTTTTCACTGTGTTATAAGCTAAACCACTCTCTTTTGCAACTGAATTAACATTTATTTTTGAGTTCATTAATCTCATTAGATTTACAGCATTAGATATTTTTATTTTAGACATTTTTTCTTTTGCTAAGGTAGCTTTTTTAGTTGCATTTCGTTTTAATGGTGTGATAGATTTGTCATATTTAATTTTCTTACTTAGTAGTATCTTAACTAAATCATCTTCATTATGTTTTTGTAAAGTATTTAATAATAAGTTAAATTCATTATCTGTTAAAGTTAATCTCATTTTAAATCTTTAGTATTAGAAGAATAGAACTAATTGTTCTATTCTTCTATGTAATTTTTAAGTTTACGACCCACTTTAGGGTGTTTTAGTTTTTTTATAGCAGAAGATTCAATCTGACGAACACGCTCACGAGTAACAGTAAGTTCTTTTCCTATCTCTTCTAAAGTTCTATCACTTTCATCATCCATAATTCCAAAACGAAGTTTTATAACAGCTTTTTCTCTTTCATTTAACTGCTCTAGCACTTGTTCAATTTGAACTTTTAAATCATCTTTAAGAATAGCATCCGCGGGACTAATAGATGTTTTATCTTCTATAAAGTCACCAAAACGACCATCATCTTCACTACCAATAGGTGCTTCAAGACTTATAGGTTCTTTAGTGATTTTAATAACATTTTTCACTTTTTCAACAGAGAGACCAACTTCTTTAGCAATTGTATCTACATCTGGCTCTTTACCATGTTCTTGAAGATGTTTACGCATGATTTTATTGATACGGTTAATAGTCTCTATCATGTGGATAGGGATACGGATAGTTCTAGCTTGGTCTGCAATAGCACGACTTATCGCTTGACGAATCCACCATGTAGCATAAGTTGAAAACTTGTAACCTTTTTCATATTCAAACTTATCAACAGCTTTCATAAGACCAATGTTACCCTCTTGAATAAGGTCAAGGAAAGGAAGTCCACGGTTAGTATATCTTTTTGCAATAGAAACAACAAGTCTAAGATTTGATTTTGCCATCTTAGTTTTTGAAATTTCAGAGATATTTTTACCACGCTTGATTTGCTCTAAAATATCACCTAACTTATCAGGTTCCATATCGAAACTATTTTTTGAAGCTTCTTTTGTTTGAACAAGTTTTTTAATCTCCATATATGTACTAACCATAGTAGCTTCTGGAACCATATTTGAAATATCTTCTTTATTTAATTCTTGTATTTTTTCTACTAGAACTTTGTGATTTGCTTTTAAGGTAGCATTAAAAAGTGGTAGTTTATATTCAAGTCTTTTTAATTCTTTGTCATAACCTTCATCACTTTTTAGTGCGGTTTCCATTGCACGAACAAGCTCGTTTATAAGTTTAGATGTTGGTCCTAAATCTAATAGACTCTCTTTAAGAATCCTTTTTTTGAAAGATAATCCTAAATAATAATGAACTACCTCTTCATTAAGTTCATCATTTTCTTTTTCTGGAAATTTTTCACTTTGTTTAATCCACTCTTTTTTAGCTTTTTCAAGTAGTTTAAAAGCTGTATTTACTTTTGTAACTCTTGTTTTGTCTTTTACTGAAAGTGATTTTTCCTCTTTAGAATCAGTTTTTGCTTCATCTGTAGTTGAAGCATTATCATTATCTTCCTCTTTTTCATCTTCAAAGCTTTTAAAAAGTTCTTTTACTCGTCTTTCACGATTTATAAGAGGCTCTCTATAATCAAGGATGAAATCTATAAGATATGGAACAGAACAAATAGCATCAATAATAATACTTTCACCATATTTTATTTTTTTAGATATTTCTATCTCTTCCTCTTTTGTTAAAAGTGGGATTTTACCCATTTCACGAAGATACATTCTTACAGGTGAATCTGAACGAGACCATTCTAAAAGTTCATGCTCTTTTAAAATATCAAAATTATCTGAATCATTATTTTCAAGCATCTTTCTTTGAGCAGCTTTTCTTGCTTCGGCTTCTCTATCATTTAGAAGTTTTGCATGTTCAGAAGATGAATAAAGACATGCTTTGTTTTTACTAGCATGCTTAAATATATTTTTTGCTTGAGCAGCTGTAGGCTGTTTTTCAAACAATTCGATTAGTGACTCATATGTTAAGCAATCTTTAGATTTATTATTTGTAAAAAAATCTTCAATAGCTTTATTTAATTCTTTTGCTGTCATATGGTGTTGTACTCCATAGCTTTAAGTTATTTTAATGGTGGATTATACCCAAAATATATTAATATTAACTTTCAAAGCTTAATATTAAATATTGGAACAGAAAATGCTTTGATTTTTGAAATAATTTGTCATGGAAGGATTTAAAATGCAAACTGGATATTATAATTCGGCAGCAGCGATGGTTACTCAATTTAATAGACTTGATAACATCTCTAATAATCTTGCAAATGTTAATACAGCAGGTTTTAAACAAGATAATGTAGTTGTTGGTGATTTTATGCGTTTATTTAAAGAGGCTAGAGATGAACTTTCACTAGATAATAATACTAAAGAGAGCGCACAATTTTTAAATAGAACTATGGCAAAATCCCCTCAAATCGTAGATGCATATACTGATCATTCAGTAGGTAATATGCAAAAAACAAATAATCCTTTAGATTTTGCTATGTCAAGAGAGGGTTTGTTTTTTGCTGTTAAAACACCTCAAGGTATTAGACTTACTCGTGATGGTTCTTTTACGATAAATGATGAGGGTACACTAGTAACAAAACAGGGTTATGAAGTTTTACCAAGTGATTATTTTCAGAATAAAGGTTTTATAAAGTTTGATGCAAAAAATGCTATCATAGAAGTAGATAAAAATGGTCAAATATATACTAACGAGCCAAATACTGTTAAATTAGCACAAAATTCTAAATTATTTATTTCAAATCCTGATAGTTTGAAAAAATTAAATAAAGAGGGTGATAATCTTTATGTGTATGATGGTATTGAAAAAACTATAAGTCTTAAAGGTAGTGGAGCGGTATTACAAAATTTTGTAGAAAAAAGTAATGTTAATGCTGTAAAAATGATGAGTCAAATGATAGAGACAAATAGACTTGTTGGGATGTATCAAAAAGCTATGAATACACAAATGGATGATATGAATAGAGATGCTATTCAGAAAATTGCTGCAAAAGCTAGATAAAGGATTTAAAGATGATGCAATCATTATATACTGCTTCAACAGGGATGTTGGGGATGCAAACACAGATAGATACAACAGCGAATAATATAGCCAATGTTAATACTATTGGATTTAAAAAATCTCGTGCAGAATTTGCCGACTTGATGTATCATGTAATGGAATATGCTGGGACATCTACTAGTGATACTACAAAAAGTCCAACAGGTATAGAAGTTGGACTTGGTGTAAGACCAACAGCTATTAATAAAATTTTTTCTGAGGGTAGTTTAAAACAAACTGATAATCAACTTGATATTGCTATAACAGGAAATGGTTTTTTCAAAATGGAACTTCCCGATGGTTCAGAAGTTTATAGTAGAAACGGTGCTTTTAAAATTGATAGTAATGGTACAGTAGTAAATAGTGATGGATATGTACTAACTCCTCAAATAGTAATACCACCAGATGCTACAAATGTTAGTATTGGTACAGATGGAACAGTATCAGTTGT
Organism: Campylobacterota bacterium; assembly: GCA_034659595.1. Classification (GTDB taxonomy): domain Bacteria; phylum Campylobacterota; class Campylobacteria; order Campylobacterales; family Sulfurimonadaceae; genus Sulfurimonas. Next base: position 52,845 of record JAYEHQ010000059.1, on the reverse strand, counting down.
TCAAGCTGGACAAACACAAGCTACTGTTATGGGTCAAATTTCTACAACAAACTTTATAAATCCAGCTGGACTTCACTCTATGGGTGATAATTTATATATAGATACTGATAGTTCAGGTCAGCCAGTAGAAGGTACACCAGGTATTGATGGACTTGGAGTTTTAAGACAAGGTTTTGTTGAACTTTCAAATGTTGAGCTTGTTGTTGAATTAACTGATTTGATTACGGGGCAAAGAGCTTATGACTCTAATTCTAAAGTAATTACTACAAGTGATGAGATGCTTAAAACTGTTAATCAACTAAAAAGATAATAACTAATTAGGGGCTATTAGCCCTTAATCTAAATAAAACCACAATTTAGATACAATCGCAAAATTATTTTACAATATAGGAATTTTTATATGCAAAAAGCAAATATTAATGGAAAAGTTTGGAGATTTGGTAAAGATATTGATACTGATTTAATTATAGCTGCTCGCTATTTGAACACTTCAGTAGCTGAGGAATTAGCACCTCATGTTATGGAAGATGCTGATCCAGATTTTGTAAAAAATATGAGTGTTGGTGATGTTATAGTAGCTGGAGAAAATTTTGGTTGTGGAAGTTCTCGTGAACATGCACCAATAGCACTTAAAGCTGCTGGTGTAGCTGCAATTATTGCTCCAACTTTTGCAAGAATTTTTTATAGAAACTCTTTCAATATGGGTCTTCCTATTTTTGAACTACCACAAAGTGCTGAGATAGCTGAAGGTGACGAAGTTAGTGTAGATATGGATGCTGGAACTATCACAAATAAAACACAAAATAAAACTTATGAATTTACACCAATTCCTGCTTTTATGCAAGAACTAATAGATGCAGGTGGATTGATGAATTTTGCAAAAAATGAAGTAGAAGGAAACTAATAAATGAAAACATATAATATAGCACTAATTAAAGGTGACGGAATTGGTCCTGAAATAATTGATGAAGCTGTTAAAGTTTTGGATGCAGTAGCATCATCTTATGATTTTGATTTTAAATATGAAGAAGTTTTAATGGGTGGTATCGCTTATGATGAAACTGGTGACCCACTTCCACAAGAGACTATCACTGCTTCACTTAAAAGCGATGCTGTACTTTTTGGTGCTATTGGTGGTGAAAAATGGGACAATCTTCCTCGTGAGAAAAGACCAGAAAGTGGACTTTTGAGATTTCGTAAAGAGTTAGGTGTATATGCTAATCTTCGTCCTGCTATAGTTTATGATGAACTTATAAATGCATCTTCATTAAAGCCTGAGATTATCAAGGGTGTAGATATTATGGTTGTTCGTGAGCTTATAGGTGGTATCTATTTTGGTGAGCCTAAAGGTCGTACAGAAGATAAAGGTTGGAACACTATGGTTTATACTCGCGATGAGATAATCCGTATAGCTCACCAAGCATTTAGAATTGCACAAAAAAGAGATAAAAGAGTTTGTTCAATAGATAAAGCCAATGTTTTAGATGTATCTCAACTTTGGAGAGATACAGTGACTGAAGTTGCTAAAGAGTATCCAGATGTAGAACTTTCACATATGTATGTTGATAATGCTGCTATGCAACTTGTACTTAATCCTAAACAATTTGATGTAATGCTAACAGGAAATATTTTTGGTGATATTTTAAGTGATGAAGCTTCTATGCTTTGTGGTTCTATTGGTCTATTACCATCAGCTTCTATTGGTGAAAAGATAGGAGTATATGAGCCTATCCACGGTTCTGCTCCAGATATTGCAGGGCAGGGTATTGCTAATCCTATAGCTACTATTGGTTCTGCTTCTATGATGTTAAGATATGCTTTAGGTGAAATTGAAGCAGCTGATAAAATTGATAATGCTATAAAAAAAGCTTTATCTGAGGGTTATAGAACAGGTGATTTAGCACAGTTTGATGCTAAAGAGGTATGTTCTACTAGTGAGATGGGTTCTATTATAGCTAACTATACTGCTAAAAAATAGAATGCAGACTTTAACTCTAGCAAATATTTATGAGCTTCAAGGTCTTAAAGATGAAGCCTTAGATATTTACAAAGAGATTTTAAAAAAAGACCCCTCGAATAGTGATGCAAAAATTGCTATAAGAAGACTATCTGGAATGAGAAAAAAATTTTTAAATGTAAATTCTCAAATGAAAGATTTTTTTCTTAAAATGGATACAGATATAGAATATAATGAGTTTGAAAGGTGGTTACTTAAGTCATGGAATTAAAAGATGTAGTATTATCAACACTTGCAGAGATGGAAGATAATGATACGATAAAACAAGATTTGAATAACGCTATAAATCAAGCTCCACAAAATGACTTTGTTGTTAAACCTGAGCCAGTTATTGTTGAAGAGGAAAAGAAGCAAGAAGATAAGTCTAGTTCAGATGATGAACTTTATTTTTTAACATCTATCAGAGAAAGGCTTCTAGTATTATTTGAAGGTTTTCAATCCCCAAATAATACTGAGATAGAAGCTAAAGTAGATATGACTCTAAATTTTTTAGAATATACATTAGCTACTATTGATAAAAGAGTAGAAAAAATTCAAAAAGGCAATATATGAGTCAATATAGAGTATTGATAGATGCTAATGATGAAAAAGGCTTAGTTCATAAAATTTCAAGTATTTTTTTTAAATATGATTTGAATATACTTTCAAATAGTGAATTTGTTGATAAAGAAAATAATAAATTCTTTATGCGTAGTGTTGTAGATGGTAATGTAGATGTTAATGAGCTTGAAAGTTCTATACAAGATATTTTACCAAGTAATCAATCAAGTGTAAAAATCATAACTCCAAAGAAAAAAAATATTATTATAATGGCAACAAAAGAGCTACATGCTATTGGAGATATATTGATTCGACATGAAGCTGGAGAACTTGAAGCAAATATACTGGCTGTTATATCAAATTATGATTCTTTAGAATCGTTAGTATCTAAATTTGATATTCCATATATTACAGTTAGCCATGAAAATATTGATAGAAATGAGCATGAGCAAAAAATTATAGAATCTATAGATAACTTTAAAGATGTTGATTATATCGTACTTGCTAAATATATGAGAATCTTGACTCCTAGATTTGTAGAAACTTATGAAGATAAAATAATCAATATACATCATTCTTTTTTACCTGCATTTATAGGTGCAAATCCTTATAAACAAGCGTATGATAGAGGTGTTAAAATTATAGGTGCTACTGCACATTTTGTAAATAATAATCTTGATGAGGGTCCAATTATTTCACAAGAAGTTATACATATAAATCACGCTTATGGATGGAAAGATATGCAACGATCTGGTCGTGATGTCGAAAAAGTAGTTCTTTCTCGTGCTTTAAAATTAGCATTAGAAGACAGAATATTTGTATATGCAAATAAAACAGTTATTTTCTAATAAGGTTTTGAAATGGTGAAATTTAATTTAGTTTTAGTAAATCCACAAATCCCAAATAATACAGGTGCAATAGGGCGTCTTTGTGTAAATGCAGGGGCATCTTTACATCTAATAAAACCTATCGCTTTTGATATAGATGAAAAAGCAGTTCGTCGTGCTGGACTTGACTATTGGGATAAATTAGATTTACATGTATGGGAAAGTATAGATGAGTTTTTTGAAAAAAATGAGATAACAGATAATGCTTATTTTGCTACAACTAAAACAGATAGACCATACTTTGAAGCAGAATTTAAAGAGGGTGATTTTATATTTTTTGGAAGTGAAACAGCTGGTATCCCTGAAGAAATTTTAAATAGATATAAAAGTAAAAATATAACAATACCTATAACTAAAGATGGTAGAAGTTTAAATCTTGCTATAAGTACAGGTATAGTTCTTTATGATGCTATAAGACAAAATTATAAGATGGATGTATAATGGAAATTATGAATATAATTATGAGTATTTTATTTATACTTTTTATGATATTTGTTTTTGGTGGATACCATAAAAATAAGTCCGCCATAAGAGAGGAACAATTTAAAAAAGATGAAGAGAAGTTATAAGTAAATAAGCATAAATATTGCAAATTGTCATATTTATTTGACAATCTTTCGTAAAAAGAATACAATATGACATATTTTATTTAAAATTCTATAATAAGGATAGATTTATGAATAGTTTTTCTAATATTGTTGAAGAGATTAAGAATATAATTTCTAGTGAATTTAATAATAAAAAAGTTTTTGATAAAGATGTTGCAGAAATATTAGGTGTATCACAAATGAATTTTGCAACTATGAAAAAAAGGGATAAAATCCCATTTGCTAAACTTCTTGATTTTTGTGCTAAAAAATCTATATCTATAAACTGGATGCTTTATGGACAATCCCCTGAAAGTCTTGTAGATGTTACAAATAAATTTTACATGATAAGATATTTTAATGAGGTTAGTGCATCTGCTGGTGGTGGTGCAGATATAACTTCTGAAGATGTAGAAGAGATAGAAATGCCAAAATATTTTTTAGATAAATTAGGCGGAGAGAGAGAACTCGATAATATTGAAGCCATAAATGTTTCTGGTGATTCTATGGAGCCAACATTTAGTTATAACGATATAGTATTTATAAATAGAAATAAAACAGATTTAGGAAGAGGTGGGATTTTTACCATTAGAACCGATGCTGGATTATTTATTAAACGGGTACAAAAAAGAATAGATGGTAAGATAGATATTATTTCAGACAATAAAGTTTATACAACTCTTACACTTGATATAAACGAGATAGAAGTCATAGGTAGGGTAGTTTGTAGATTTGGAGATGTTGATTAGACTTTCATATCTAAAAGCGTTCCTAGCATTTGATCTTGAGTTTTAATCGAAGCCACATTCACACCTACGGCATCTTCAGCTATTATTTGATTTGGAATTTCTTTTGTTAAGTTTGTTTGACTTTTAGGAGAACCTGTATCATCAGCTTGTCTATTACTTGCTGTAATAGAGCTACCAGCACCACTTGACATTCTAGTATCACTAGGAATAAAACCATCTGTATTTGCATTGGCTACATTGTTTGCATTTGTGCCAAGCATAGTTTGATGAGATTGAATTGATGAAAGATTAGTTGAAATACTCATATTAAACCCTTTCTATAAATAGTATTATACTATTATAGTGAGAGTTTAATAAAAGAAAGATTAGTGTAAATCAGTGTTTAGTTTAATCTCTCTAGTTGAACGAGATGCAGTGATTTCACCTGTCATAGAGTTTTGTCTAAAGTGAAGACCATGAAGACCAGCTAATTGTTTACCTTTGAAAACTTCACCTTCCATATTTAAGTTAGTATTTGTTTCCATAATTTTTTTAAGTTCTGCTGGATAGATTCCAACTTTTGTACCCTCAAGTATTGCCAAACCTGCATCTATAATACAGCCATCACCCAAAGGGATACCACAAGTTGAATTTGCACCAAGAAGTGAATTTTTACCTACAGATATAGGGTTACCATCAGTTCCACTTAATACTCCAAGGATAGAAGCTCCACCACCAACATCACTACCATCACCAACGATTGCAGAAGAAGAGATACGACCCTCAACCATAACAGAACCAGTAGTTCCAGCATTGAAGTTGATATATGAAGCACCTGGCATTACAGTAGTTCCACCAGCAAGTTGAGCTCCAAATCTTACTTTAGAAGTATCTAATATACGAGTATTATCAGCAGGAATTATGTGTTGTAAGAATCTTGGGAATTTATCTACAAAATCAATATGTGGGTATTCATTTGCAAGTTTTAGTTCTATTTCAAACTCTCTCAAATAGTCAAGTTCTATAGGCTGTCCACCAGACCATGCAACATTTGGTAATGCACCAAAAGCACCATTAAGATTTATTTCTCTTAATCCAACTTTAGCTTGTGAAATTGCATAAAGTTTAAGATAAGCAGACTCAACACTTTCAACTGCACCATCTTCAAAAAGAAAACATACCTTAAATTCACCATCTATTGAACCACTAGACATCATTTGTGTATAAAGTGCTGAAATCACTTGAATATTTTTATGAGCATCACCATAAGCTTCATCAGAATAAGGTGTAAAAGCATTTAAACAACTTCTTAAAAATGTTGCATTTATATTACAAACAACTTCATTTTTAGTAAAATCTACTTCAATTCCTTGTTCTGCTAATGCTTTTATAAATATAGCAGCACTACCAAAGTTTTCATCCCAGTTGATTAAAGGGTAAGTCGCTTGAAGTGATTTTTCTACATTTAATTGACCTAAATCAACTCTTGCTATACCAAATGCCAATGGATCTTTATATCCAGTTGTATTTGTTTTAATATTTTCTATTAATGCCTTAAAAGCATCTGTTGTATTTACTATTTCCATAAATTCTCACTTAAATTTTATTTTTATAATTATATTGAAAGTTTATTAATGAGGAGTTTTGTATAATTCCAATATGAATAAATGGTTGGAACTTTTAAAAAATAATGATTATATTGGTGTTAAGCAGTATCTTAAAAATGGTGCTGATATGGATGAAACTAATGATGTAGGTGAAAGTATATTTGCTTGTGCTTTGCGTGCAAGGTGTGATATTGATTTACTTATGTTATTAATTGATAATGGTGCTGATATATTTGATTTTGATGATGAGGGTGTAAGTATATTTGATATGGCCATAACTTATGACAATATAGAGATGGTAAATTATATATTAGATAAAGGGATAGATGTAAATAATACTCTTAGAAGAAGTAAATTAACTCCTTTAATGGTTGCTTCTTGTTATGGGCGGACAGAAATTTTAAAAATACTTCTTACTCATGGTGCAAATCAAGAAGCCCAAGATTCCAAAGGACTTACAGCTTTTGATTTTGCACGAAAAATGAATAAAAAAAGCATTTTAAAACTTCTTAGTAAAGATATGGATAAAAATTAATTTTTTGTTAAAGACATCTCTGTTTCCATAAGTTTTACTTCGTCATTTGCATGTATTCTTATTAAATCATCAGTTTTTAAATGTTTACTTTTTATTTTATTAGGATAATCAGTAGCATTTAAAATATGTTTGATACAGTTAATACGAGCTTTTTTCTTATTATCAGAACGGATAATAGTCCAAGGTGCATGATCAGTATGAGATGCTAAAAGCATAGAATATTTTGTAATAGTATATTTATCCCATAAACCTTGTGATTGTTCATCTACAGGTGATAGTTTATATTGTTTAAGTGGGTCTTTTCTCCGTTTATCAAATCTTCTTTCTTGTTCCTCTTTAGAAACTGAAAAATAAAATTTAAACATCTTAATATCAGAGTTTATAAGCATCTTTTCAAATTCTGGAACTTCATGTAAAAACTCTTTATGTTCAGCTTGTGAACAAAATCCCATAACAGGCTCAACACCACCACGGTTATACCAACTTCTATCAAATAAAACAATTTCTCCAGCAGATGGTAGATGCTGAACATATCTTTGAAAATACCATTGAGTTTTTTCCGTATCACTAGGTTTGTTAAGTGCTACAACTCTTGCTCCACGAGGATTAAGATGTTCAGTAATTCTTTTAATCGTTCCACCTTTTCCAGCTGCATCTCGACCTTCAAAAATCATTAACACTTTTTGTCCAGTTTCTTTTACATGATTTTGCATCTTCAGAAGTTCTATTTGAAGTTTTCTAAGATCATCCTCATATTCAACAACTTCTTTTTTTATCCAAACAGAAACTCTATTTTTCTTATCTTTATTTCTTTTTTCATACTCTTTCTTTTGCTCTTCTTTACTAACTCTTCTATCTTCATGAACAATCTCTTCAATAGTTGTATTGTCTTTTAGTTCATCTTCTGTAATATCTCTTTTAGTACCCATAAAAATTTCCTTTTCTTATTCTATAACTAGTGTTATAGTTCAATTCTATCATAATTAATCAATTAGTTTCATTAGTATCTGTATTAAATATATCAAATGGAAGTGATAAAGTTCTTTTTAGTATGTTTAATGGGGCGGTCAATATATCTTTTGTAAAAGCTGTTTTAACTTTAGGATTATCTAAATTACCAGTTAATTTTAAATTTGTTGATAAACAGTCTTTATCAAATATAATATGTCCTACAAGAGGTATTTTTGAGATACTACTCCCTAAATCAGTTTTTAATTCAAGATTCATATCTATTTTATTATTTAAAATATTTACGAAACCATTTCCTAAAACACTTAACTCTTTAGATTTTAAGTAAGCATCATATATATTATATATGTCATTTTTTTGTTTAAATTTTATATAAAATATATCAGCATCTATTCCATGTTTATTAAAATCTGGAAGTGAAAATGTACTAATGGATGGTAGTGTATTAATAAATGCTAGCGTATTGTTTAGTAATGTATATTTTAAAATTCTTGTATTTTTAATATATAATTCACCATCATATTTTTTTGATGTACCTCTTATATTAAAATCAAATTTTCCACCTTTAAAATCGGAACTATTAAATAAATTTTCAATAAATGTATCATTAAACCCACCACCATATATATTGAATTTATCATTTTTATATGTAAAAATAGCATTGCCTTTATTGTGTTTAAGTGATGCTGAGATATTGTTATTATGAAATTTTAAAGTTGTTTTATCTGTAGTTAAATATCTGTTTTTAGTTAGATAAATATCTAAATACGCAACATCTATATGGAAATCAATAAAAGATTTTTTCTTAGAAATACTTTTATTATCTGAATCAATTCCATTTAGTAAAGCAGGTAAATATATATCTAAATCTTTAATGGAAACTTTTTGTTTGTTTATATCTATATTTAATGAAACACTATCTTTATTTAGAAAAATATTACCTAATTCTTTATGTTTTGCAGTTAAATTATCTAATAGTAGCATTTTATTTTTTTGATTGAAAATAATTTTATCTATCGTTATATCTATATTGTCATAAGTATATTTTATTTTATCTTGTGAACTAAGTATGATGTTTTTATCATATATAAGTTCAAGACTATTTTGAGGTATATTAAGAGGGTCTATACTTAATTTAGCTTTTTGTGATTTCAAATCTATATCACCTGCAATATTAGCAGTTATTAAATTATTTGTTAGTAAAGTTTTAGGTAGCTTTATAGTTAAACTATTTAAGTCAAATGGTAAAATTGTTTTTTCTATTGATAGTAGATTATTTTTAACTTCCCAATATGATCTGTCTAATTTTATTTTATCACTGTTTTTTTCTATTTTATAAACTATTTCAAATGGTTTTTTTAGTGTTAAATCTAAGTCTTTAAATTCTATATCAGATACTTTAAAATATATATCACCTTTTTGTTCTTTAGCATCATAAGTAAAACTAACATCACTTTTAGCAATATCTTTGTATTTTGCTTTCATATTATTTACTTTTACATCATAATTATCAAGTTGTATATAAGCTTCAGCAATATCTATATTTAGACCTAAATAATCAAAATTTGCTTTTTTAGTAAAAAAACCACCTTTTGCATTAATATCTATAGATATTAAATTTACATCTATTTTAAGATTAGTTTTTATCTCTCCTTTTTTTTGCAAAAAAGGAAGTTTTATCTTATATGTTTGTAATATAAAAAGCATATCTTTATTTAATTTTCCATCAAAAAGTAGATGTAAGGTTAAGAGTTCTTGTTTTTTTGTAAAGTCTATTTTTAACCAACTTTTATCCAAAAACATCCCATAGGAATAAGCTTCTCTTGGTCGTATAAAAAATATACCATCTTTAAATTCTAAATCTGTTTTTTTCGTATGTATAGCATCTAAATTTGTGTTGTATGTATAATGCAAATTATTACCAGTTGCATTAATATAAAGATTTTTGTATGCATCATCTAGCTTCTGATATTCTAGCCATCCATAAGTTGAATTAATTGATAAACTTGTTGCTTCTATTGCATCTCTAGCCCAAAAAAGAATGGCTTTTGGTAAATCAAAAAGGTTTATTATATATTTTATATCTTCAATATTTTTTAGTGATTCTATTTTATATAGAAGCTTATCCTTATTTGTAAAACTTAAAAGATTAATTGATAAATCATTATTTATTTTTACAAATAATGAACTTATTAGTTCTATATTTTTAACATCAAGAATTATATTACCATTGATTTTGATTTTTCGTTCAATATCTTGAAATTCATTGATATAAATATTTAATAATTGATTTTTAAAATTAAGTGAACTCTTTAGTGTAAGATTTTTTGATTTAATCATTAAAAATCCATTAGAGTTATCTTTATATTTGAATGAAGCACTTATATCATCATATAGGATGTTTTCTATGACAACACTTTCGAACCAATTGGTAAATAAATCACTTTTTAAAAAATATTTTTGTATCTCTTGTAGATTTAGTTCTGTATTATTTTTATCTTTTTGTTTAATTATTTTTATCTCTTTGATAGAAATATTTAATTTTTTATCCCATTTTATGTATAATTTCTCAATTTTAATATTTGGGATAGATAAGTTATCTAACAAAACACCATTTTGCAAAATTATAAATGAACCAGAAAGTATTAAAAATATGAATAATATAAAACTAACAATTATAAAATGGATTTTTAATATACTGCTAATAATCATATTATCATTCATATTTTACCTAAATAAGCCTATAAATACTCCAAAGGTAATCTATATACCAAATGGGTCAATTAATAAGATTATATCACATCTAGGCAACGAAAAATATGATGTTTGTAAACTTGATTCTTTATTTTTAAGATTGATTGGTTCACCACAACATGGATGGATAGATATATCGGTTAGTAGGAGTACAAAAGCAGATTTTTTATATAAATTGATCAATGCTAAAGCTGCTCTTCAAAATATAACTTTAATCCCAGGTGAGACTACGCATATCTTTTTAAATCAATTAGCTAATAATTTACAATTAGATAGAGATAAACTTCAAAAAGAGTATGATTTACAATCACCTATAAAAGAGGGTGCATTTGTTCCAAATACATATAAGTTACCTATAGGGATAACAGAAAAAGAGTTGATAAAAATACTTTTAAATCATTCTAAAAGTAAAATGCAAGAAATATCAAATAAATTTTTTGGTAATTATAATGAAAAGCGTTGGTATGAATATATAGCAATTGCATCTGTAATACAAAAAGAATCAGCTAATAATAAAGAGATGCCAATTGTCAGTTCTGTTATTTATAATAGAATAAAAAAAGGGATGAAATTACAGATGGATGGTACTTTAAATTATGGAAAATATTCCCATTTGAGAGTTACCCCAAAACGGATACGAGAAGATATGAGTTTATATAATACATATAAATATAAAGGTATCCCAAAGTATCCAGTTTGTAATGTTAGCTTTGAAGCAATAAGAGCTGCTGTGTTTCCTGCTAAAACAAATTATCTATATTTTATGAAATCAAAAAACGGTACACACGATTTTACGCGTAACTATTCTACACACTTACACAATATTAGGCGTGCTACAAAATGAAACACAATCTAAAAACACAAAATAGTTTACATTTGACTTACTAAATATTATCTATCTTAGTGTTATCATTGAAATCGTAAAAAATATTATTCTAAGGACAATATATGTCAAAAATTATTTGGTCAAAAATTGATGAAGCTCCGGCTTTAGCAACTTATTCTTTATTACCTATCGTTAACGCTTTTACTAAAGCTGCAGGTGTTGAAGTAGTAGTAAGTGATATCTCACTTTCAGGTAGAGTTTTAGCTGCAATGGGTCTTGCAGAAGATGAACTTTCTAAGTTAGGTGAAGTTGTACTTCAAGATGATAGTAACATCATTAAACTTCCAAATATCTCTGCATCTGTTGGTCAGCTTAAAGATTGTATCGCTGAGCTTCAAGGTCAAGGTTTTGATATTCCTGAGTATCCTGAAAATCCAGCAAATGCTGAAGAAGAAGCTATCCAAGCTAAGTATGGTACTTGTTTAGGTTCAGCTGTTAATCCTGTTCTTCGTGAAGGTAACTCTGACCGTCGTGCAGCAGCTGCAGTTAAAAAGTTTGCTCAAAATAACCCTCATAAACTAAGAGCATTCCCAGAAGCTTCTAAGTCTTATGTAGCTCACATGGAAGGTAATGGAGACTTTTTTGGTAATGAGAAATCAGTTACATTAGAAAAAGCTCAAAAAGTTACAATCGCTCTTAACGGTAAAGAGTTAACTTCTATTGATACACTTGATGGTGAAATTATCGATGGTACTTTCATGTCAATCGCTGCACTTAACGCTTTTTATGCAAAAACAATTGAAGATGCTAAGAAAAATGATGTTTTATGGTCTTTACACCTTAAAGCTACAATGATGAAAATCTCTGATCCTATTATGTTTGGTTACGGTTTCAAAGCATTCTTCAAAGATGTATTCGCTAAATATGCAGATACATTCGCAGAGTTAAATGTTAACCCTAACCAAGGTATGTCAGATTTAGAGAAGAAAATCGCTGGTCACGCTCAAGAAGCTGAAATTAAAGCTGCTTTCTTAGGTGCATTAGAGACTGATTCTCCTAAACTTGCTATGGTTGATTCTGATAAAGGTACTACTAACTTTAACGCTTCAAACGATGTAATTATTGATGCTTCTATGCCAGTTGTTGTTCGTGAAGGTGGTAAGCAGTGGGATAGAACTGGAGCTGCAGTAGAGTGTGTTGCTGTTATTCCTGATTCTACTTACGGTATGTTCCACGCTGAGATGGTAGCTGATTGTGTTAAAAATGGTCAGTACGATGTTTCAACTATGGGTACTATGCAAAATATCGGTCTTATGGCTCAAAAAGCTGAAGAGTATGGTTCTCACCCAACAACTTTTGAACTAGCTGAAGCTGGTACTGTTACAGTAACTGGTTCTATTGATGGTGAAGTTATGAGTTTTGAATGCGCGGCTGGTGACATCTGGAGACTATCTCGTACTAAAGATATTCCAATCAAAGACTGGGTTCGTTTAACAGTTGAAAGAACTGGACTTGAAAAAGTTCCTGCTATTTTCTGGTTAGATGAAAATCGTGCTCACGATGTTCAAGTTAAGAAAAAAGTTGATGCATTCCTTAAAGAATTTGATACAACTGGTTTAGATATTCAATTTATGAAAGTTACTGATGCTACTCGTTTCACAAATGCACGCGTACGCGCGGGTAAAATGACAATCGCTGTAACTGGTAATGTTCTTCGTGATCACCTTACAGATATGTACCCAATTTTAGAGCTTGGAACATCTGCTAAGATGCTTTCTATCGTTCCATTATTAGCTGGTGGTGGATTATATGAGACTGGTGCTGGTGGATCTGCTCCTAAGCATGTTGATCAATTCTTAGCTGAAGGTCACCTTCGTTGGGATTCTTTAGGTGAGATTTTAGCACTTGCTGAGTCTTTAAGATTCTTAGGTAACAAACATTCAGATGCAAAACTTGCAGCTTTAACTGCTGGTCTTGATGTTGCAAATGATGCTTACCTTGATAATAATAAAGAGCCAGGAAGAAAATGTGGTCAGCCAGACAACAAAGCTTCTCACTTCTTCGTAGCTCAATACTGGGCTAAAGCACTTAGCACGGGTGATAACGCTGAGTTAGCTGCTAAATTTGCTCCAGTAGCAAAAGCTTTAACTGAAAATGAAGATAAAATCATGGAAGAGTTACTTGCTGTTGAAGGTAAAGCTCAAGATATCGGTGGATATTTCCGTCCAGATGATGCAAAAGCTGAAAAGGCAATGCGTCCATCTGCTACACTTAATGAAATTATAAATAACATATAATTTTTTTAATAATAGTTGCCAAGTTTATCTTGGTAACTATCTTTCATTCTAAATTTTTATTGTTTGTTAATTTTAAACCTAACTAATAATAAAAAATTAAACTAATCTAAAAGGATATATATGGCAAGTAAAGTAACAGTAATAGGGACTGGTAATTTTGGTTCAACTGTAGCATTTATATTAGCGATGCGTGGTTCTTGTCACGAGGTTATTCTTCGTGGTAGAAATATTGATGTAGCCAAAGGTAAAGCACTAGATATGTCTCAAGCTGCGAATGCTGCGAGAGAGCATACTATTGTACGAGCCGCTGAGGGTCCTGAAGACATAGCTGATAGTGAAATAGTTGTAATTACTGCTGGAGCTCCAAGAACTCCAGGTATGAGTAGAGATGATTTACTTATAAAAAATGCAGAGATAGTAAAAAATTACGCTTTAGAGATTAAAGAGTATGCTCCAAATGCTATAGTGGTAGTAGTTAGTAATCCTTTAGATGTGATGACATATGTAGTTCATAAATATACAGGTTTCCCAAGAGAAAGAATCTTAGGTATGGCTGGTATATTAGATGCTGCAAGAATGGCTCACTTTATATATGAAAAGTTAAGTTATGGGGCAGGGCAAATTCGTGCTACTGTAATGGGTGGTCATGGTGATACAATGGTACCACTTCCTAAATTTACTACAGTAGCAGGTGTACCTATAGATGACTTACTAGATTCTGAAGAGATTGGTGAGATAGTTAAAAAAACTAGAAATGGTGGAGCTCAAATAGTAAATCTTTTGGGTGATGGTTCAGCTTATTATGCACCAGCAAAATCAACCGCTGTTATGGTTGATGCTATTTTAAAAGACACTAAACAAATTCATTCATGTGCAGTTATGCTAAAAGGTGAATATGGCTATAGTGATATGGTTAGTGGTGTACCAGTTATGATTGGTGCTAATGGTGCAGAAGAGATTATCGAAATGAGTCTAAAAACACTACAAAAAAATAGATTTAAAAACTCTGTAGCTTCAGTACAAGAGATGGTAGATGCTCTTTATGCCAATAAGTTCTTTGATGACTGTAAAGATAAGTAGAATATAATTTCTACTTATCTGTAACATTTAGTTACATAATTCTTCTCTATCTATTTTCCCATCCTTTTTAAAATTAAATTTTACTTAGTATTTGTTATTCTTAATTTGCTTAATGTAAATTTTATATATATGGAGAGTGCTAAATGAATAATGAAAATATTATTTCTTCAGATGTGCTTATTGTTGGTGGTGGACCTGCTGGTTTATCAACTGCAATTGCTTTAGCTGATAAACTAAAGCAAAAAGGTGAAGAAAAAAGAATAATGCTAATTGAAAAAGGTAGCTCAATTGGTTCACATATACTTTCAGGTGCTGTAATTAGACCTCAAGTATTTAGAGATTTATTGACAACTGGGGAATTTGATGGATTACCATTTGATTCTAAAGTTGGTAGTGATGAAGTAGTTAAATTAAATGAAAATGGTGCTGAACTTAAACTTCCTTTTCATCCACCATATATGTCTAATGATGGAAACTACATAGCTTCATTAGGTCAAGTATGTAAATACTTAGCTACTTTAGCAGAAGATAGAGGTGTAGAAATTTATACAGGTTTTTCTGTTGACTCTGTTATATATGATGAAAATAATAAAGTAATTGGTGTAAAAACTAAAGATACTGGTGTAAATCATCATGGAGTAAAACAAAAGAATTTTCAAGAGGGTACAAAAATAGAAGCATCTATTACTGTTTTTGCTGAGGGAACTCGTGGTTCTGCTGTAAAAACTGTTATTGAAAAGTTAAATCTTGATGCTGGTAAAAATCCTCAGATATATTCTTTAGGTGTTAAAGAGATTTGGAAAGTACCAGAAGGTCGTGTTAAAGCTGGTTCAGTTAAACATACATTTGGTTATCCACTAAAAGATAAAGAAGAGTTTGGTGGTGGATTTATTTATGGTTTATCTGATAATAGAGTAGCTGTAGGTTTAGTTGTAGGTCTTGATTATTTAGACCCATCTTTTGATACACATGCTGCGATGCAAATATGGAAAACTCATCCATATATTTCTAAATTTTTAGAGGGTGGTTCAGTTATAGAAGCTGGAGCAAAAACTTTACCTGAGGGTGGTTGGAACTCTGTACCAAAATATTATGATGATAATATGATGATAGTTGGAGATAGTGCAGGTTTCTTGAGTACTCCTAGATTAAAAGGTGTTCACTTAGCTGTTAGAAGTGGTATATGTGCTGCCGATACAGCAATTGAAGCTTTAATCAATAATGATTTTAGTAAAAAATCACTATCAAAATATGAAGAACTTGTAAACTCTAGTTTTATATATAAAGAGTTATATCCAACAAGAAATATGCGTGCTTCTATGCAAAGAGGTATGATATGTGGTGGTATTCAAATGGGAGTTCAACTTGTTACTGGTGGGGCTTGTTTAATGGTTCCAGAAGTTGAAAATGATTTTGAAACTACTAAAAAAATAAGTGCTTTTCCAAATCAGCCATTTAATGAAAGATTTGCAGGAAAACTAGAATGTGACAAAAAATTGACTTTTGATAAAGTAACTACTGTGTATCAATCAAAAGCTATGCATGATGAAGTACAAATTCCTCATATTCATATAAAAGATGAAAAGCAATTTCAATCATCTAATATAGATGAGTATGAATTAAGTGAAGAGAGTATGTGTCCTGCTGAAGTTTATGAACTTCATACAGATAAAAAAAGTGGTGAAAAATCACTTAGATTACATACTGAGAATTGTGTTCATTGTAAAACATGTGACATTAAAGCACCAAATGGTGCAATCACTTGGACTGCACCTTATGGTGGCGACGGTCCAGACTATAATATGATGTAAAGTAGAGGAGAAGATAATATGGCTTTAACAATAATCAGTTTAATGAAACAGGTTCCTTTACCATCTGAGATGAGAATGGGTGATGATGGTTTAATGGATAGAACAAAAGCAAAATCTATTATAAATATAGATTGTGGGTATGCTTTAGAAGCTGGACTTCAGATGAAAATAGATAATCCAGATGCTAAACTTATAGTTTGTTCAATGGGTCCACCATCTTTTGATTTATCTCTTAAAAAAGCAATAAGTATGGGATATGATGAAGCATATCTTTTAAGTGATAGAAAACTTGGTGGTTCAGATACTTATGCTACAGGTTTAGCTATCGCTACAATGTTAAAACATTTAGGTTTTTCAAAAGGCTTAAATGAAGATTTCATTATTGTAGCTGGAAGACAAACAAGTGATGGTGATACAGCACATGTTCCATCTCAAGTTGCTGAAAATATGGATATTCCACAAGCTACATTTATAGAAGTAGCAGATTTAAAAGATGGAAATATAGAGGCAAAAAGAATTATTGAGGGTGGTTATCAGATGATGAAGCTACCACTTCCTTGTGCATTGTCTTTTACACCAACAGGTGTAGATCCAAGACGACCATCTTTAGCTGGTGCTGTAAAAGCTAGAGATGCAAAAGTTACGGTATTTAATATTGATGATATTAATTTAAGTGATGAAAAAATTGGTTTGAGTGGTTCACCTACAATTGTTGCAAAAGTAGCAAATATTACTAGTGAAAGAGCCCCAATTAAAATGACAGATGGTCATGGTGAAGCTGAGTTAGTTGCTAACTTAATTGAAAACATGAAAGCTGGTAAAAACACACTTGAAGTAAAAGAGAAAAAAGCCGCAAAAGCTAAAAAAAGACCTGAGGGTTTTGAAGATGTTGATTTTAGAAATGGAGCATCTGGAATACTTACTTGGGCAGAGATAGTTAATGGTAAAATATCAAGACCATCTTTAGAACTTTTAACTCCAGCTAGAGATTTAGCAAATCAACTTGGAAATGACACTAAAGTCACTACTCTTGTTATTGGTAAAGATTTAGGAGATATTCCTAAAGAATTAGTAGCACATGGTGCTGATGAAGTTATAGTTGTAGATGATGAAAGACTCCAAGAGTACAGAATTTTACCTTTTGCTTCAACTTTTGCTCAAGTTATAAAAGAGAGAAATCCTGAAATTGCACTTTTTGCAGCAACTACAGCTGGTCGTGAACTTGCTCCGAGAATAGGTGTAAAAACTGATAGTGGAGTTACAGCAGATTGTACAGCATTAGAAATTGGTGAGCATATTGATAGAAAGAAAAAAGTAGTATTTGCTCCTATTCTTGAGTCAAGAAGACCAACTTACGGTGAAAGTAAATTAGCTACTATTTTAGGTTTTGTTTGTCCTCAGATTTCTACTGCAAGAGCTGGAACATTTGAAGTACCAACTAAAGATGAATCAAAAGAGGGTCTAATAACAGATTTTACTCCTACGCTAACTGATAATGATTTTGTAACTGAAATTGTTGAAACAGTTATTGGTGAAGGTGGTATGCAAGGTTTATTTGATGCTGATATAATTGTAGTTGGTGGTAGAGGTGCTGTTAGTGATGATATGAAACTAATTAAAGATTTAGCACAAGCATTAAAAAATAAAGGCTTAAATGCAGAATGGGCAGTTAGTCGTCCTGTAGTTGATGAAGGTTTAGCTGAATATGCAAGACAGATTGGACAAACTGGTAAAACAGTAAGACCAAAAGTTTATATTGCTGTTGGTATTAGTGGTGCTGTTCAGCATGTAGCTGGCATGAAAGAAGCAGAAACAATAGTTGCTATTAATCATAATGCAAAAGAGACAATTTTTCATAATGCAGATTTTGGAATTGTTGGTGATTATGAAGATATTTTACCTGAGCTTATAGAAAAAGTTAATGGTGGATATACATTTGGGCTTGATGCTAAATAAAATTTCACAAAAATTGCACTAGTGCAATGGGCTTCCTGCCGAAGGAATCCAAGTGATAGTGTAAGCAAAGAAATTACTTTCTTTGGTGTGATAAATAGATGAGAGGTTTCCTTTCATTTTAGAATAAAATTAAAGGACATTAGATATGGTAGGTAGAAAAGTAGGGATAGTTGGAGCTGGTTTTGTTGGTGCAACTGCTGCATATAGTTTGACGATGACAGGTGCTTGTCATGAGGTGGTGTTATATGACATTCATCCTGATGTAGCAAAAGGTAAGGCTATAGATATAGGTCAATCTACAAGTTATGCTCCCAAAGGAACAATTGTAACAGCAGCTGAAGATCCAAGTGGATTAGTAGGTTGTGATGTTGTAGTTATAACAGCTGGCGTTCCGAGAAGAAGTGAGATGACTAGAGCTGATTTACTTATGATAAATGCAAAGATTATGAAAGATGTAGTTGGAAATATTGTAAAGTATTCTCCAGAAGCAATCATACTTTGTGTATCAAATCCACTTGATATTATGACTCATGTTGTTCATAAATTAACTGGTTGGGATAGAAGTCGTATTATTGGTATGGCTGGTGCGCTTGATGGTGCAAGAATGGCATATCAAATCAATCAAACAGTTGGCTATGGTTCAGGTCAGACTAGAGCTATGCTTATTGGTGATCATGGTCAAAATATGATACCAATGCCAGAAATCTCTGCTATAGGTGGAGTTCCATTAAATCAGATTATTTCAAAAGAAGATATGGAGGGTATAATTTCAAGAACAAAAGATGGTGGAGCTGAAATAGTTAAACATCTTGGAACTTCTGCTTATTATGCACCAGGTCGTGCAATTTCTGTAATGGTTGAAGCTATTTTAGATGATAGTAGAATTGTTATGCCATCATCAGTAATGCTTGATGGTGAATATGGTCATAAAGATATTACTGTTGGTGTACCTGTTGTATTAGGTACTAATGGTATTCATAAAATTATAGAGTTAGATTTAGACGAAGAAACAAAAGCTAAATTTCAGATCTCTGTTGATTCTATTCAAGAGGGGATAGATATTCTTACAGATAATGGTTTTTTTAGCTAATTATTAATCCTTTCAAATCATATTAACTCTCTTCTTTTTAAGAGAGTTAATCCTTTCTTATAAAAATTATAATTTCAGATAAACTTAAAATAAATTTATAAAAAGCGAAACCTGGACAATTTGTGATATTACGAATTGATGAAAAAGGGGAGCGAATACCTCTTACAATGGCTGATGTAAATAAAGAGAAAGGGACTATTACAATTATATATATGCTAATTGGTAAAAGTACAAAATCTTATGGAATGCTTGAAGTTGGAGATGCTTATAGAGATGTAGTTGGACCATTGGGGAATCCAACTCATATAGAAAAAAA
>JAYEHQ010000059.1:0-32745 GCA_034659595.1 Campylobacterota bacterium | reverse complement strand
AAATGGATAAAGTTTCTGATGAACTGAGAATTTGTACTGATGATGGTTCAAAAGGGCGACATGGATTTGTTACAGAGGAACTAAAAGAAGTTTTAGAAAGTAATAAAATTGATGAAGTTGTGGCTATCGGTCCAGTTCCTATGATGAAGTTTGTGTCTCTACTTACTAAAGAGTATGATGTACCAACATTAGTTAGTTTAAATCCCATAATGATAGATGGAACGGGGATGTGTGGTGGTTGTAGAGTAACTATTGGTGGTAAAACTAAGTTTGCTTGTGTTGATGGACCAGAATTTGATGGGCATCAAACAGATTTTGATGGATTGATGAGAAGACTAGGTGCTTATAAGCATGAAGAGGAACATTCAGAAGACTGTATGTTTGATGATGAATTGAGATAGGGGACATATTATGATAAATGTTAAAAATTTCACTAAAAAAGAAAGAAGAGCAATTCCTCGTCAAATGATGACTGAACGACATCCAAAACAAAGAGCGAAATATTTTGATGAAGTTACTTTAGGTTATTCTTTAAAAGAAGCTCAATTTGAAGCGGCTCGTTGTATTCAATGTAAAGATCCAGCATGTGTAAAAGGTTGCCCTGTAAGTATAGACATTCCTGGTTTTTTAGAGATGATAGTTAATGAAGAATTAAATGAAGCTATAGATAGAGTTTGGGAGAGTACAGCTCTTCCTGCTGTTTGTGGTAGAGTGTGTCCTCAAGAGATGCAGTGTGAAGAAGTTTGTGTTGTTGGTCTTAAAAAAGGCAAAGAAGCAGTAGCTATTGGAAATTTAGAAATGTTTATTGCTGATTGGGCTAGAGCAAATAATATAAAAGCTATTTCTATAGATGAGTACTTATCAACGATTTAGAAACTTATAGTTTCTAATCGTTACTACACTCTTTAATATTCAATTTTTTTAAAAGAACTTCAATAAATTCTCCAGAAGTTCTTTGACAAATATAATCATCACCACTAAATTCTATACCAAATGTACCCGTACTATCTTTTAATCTTCTATGAAATACTTCAGGTGTCATATTTAGTTCCATCTCAACATCACCTATTGCATCACAAATAATAGACCTACTTTTAGGATCTGTATATTCTATAGAAATCCTTATATATCCCTCTTCCATTTTAACAGAAGCACACATATTATGTAACACAAGTATCCTTTATAATTTTTATAAATTATTCTATCACTCTTTAAATAAAACTTTTATAAATATATGGATAAAATAATAAGAATATAATTTTGGAGAGTTTTAATGAGAGAAATTGAATTTGATACAGTAGTTAAAGCTATTAGAGATATCATTGTTCATTGTGGTACTGATTTACCACAGGACGCTTATGATGCTTTAAAAGAAGCTATGGAAAATGAAAAATCACCAGTAAGTAAAGAAGTGATTAGACAAATATTAGAGAATGCAGATATTGCAAAAAATGAAAAAAGACCTTTATGTCAAGATACTGGTTTAGCAGTATTTTTTGTTAATGTTGGTGAAGATGTAAAAGTTAAAGGTGGGCTTTTAAGAGATGCTATTAACAAAGGTACAGAACAAGGTTATACAGATGCTTATTTAAGAGCTTCAACTTGTGAGCCTTTTAGCCGTGCAAACCTTAAAGATACAGTTGGCTATAACTTACCAGCTATTATTCATTTTGATTTAGTAGCAGGAGATAAGATAGATATAGAGTATGCTGCTAAAGGTGGTGGAAGTGAAAATGTAAGTCGTGCAAGAGTTTTCCCACCAGCTGCTGGAAAAGATGGGATAGTGGAGTATGTTAAAGAAGTTATTTCAGATGCTGGTCCAAACCCATGCCCACCTATTACTGTAGGTGTAGGTATTGGTGGTACTTTTGAAAAAGCTTGTATAAGTTCAAAACATGCACTATTCCGTAATATTGGAAGTGTAAATGAAGACCCAGAGATGCAAGAACTTGAAGAAAGAATGATAGTTGAGATTAATAATCTTGGTATTGGTGCGATGGGTATGGGTGGTACTAAAACTGCTTTAGCTGTTCATATAGAATCTAATCCTTGTCATATCGCTTCTCTTCCAGTTTCAGTAAATGTTCAATGTCATAGTTCAAGACATACACACATAACTATATAAGGGGAGGGTGATAATATGTCAAAAACTTATACTTTAACAACACCGTTAACAGAGGAACAAACAAGAGAGTTAAAAGCTGGTGATATAGTTTATCTTAATGGTACTATATTTACAGCAAGAGATGCTGCTCATAAGAGATTAGTTGATTTAATAGATGCAGGTGAGGAGTTACCATTTGATTTAGAGGGTAGCATTATCTATTTTGTTGGACCAACTCCACCTAAACCAGGTGATCCAATCGGAAGTGCTGGACCAACTACAAGTTATAGAATGGATAGTTTTTCTC
Source organism: Campylobacterota bacterium (assembly GCA_034659595.1). Taxonomy (GTDB): domain Bacteria; phylum Campylobacterota; class Campylobacteria; order Campylobacterales; family Sulfurimonadaceae; genus Sulfurimonas. The sequence goes on along the minus strand of JAYEHQ010000059.1, from coordinate 30,334 downwards.
CTACAATGTTAAAAAATGGTTCAAAAGGTATGATTGGTAAAGGTAAAAGAGATCAAGCAGTAAAAGATGCTTGTAAAGAGTATGGTGGTATCTATTTTGGTGCTACTGGTGGGGCAGGTGCATTACTTGGAAAACAAATAACAAGTGCTGAAGTTATTGCTTATCCAGAGTTAGGTCCAGAGGCAGTAAGAAAGATTACAGTTAAAGATTTTCCTGTTACTGTAATAAATGATACTTTTGGTAACGATTTATACCAAATGGGAAGAGAACAGTACGAAGTTAAATAGTCCGCAAATTAAGGGCTTTAAAATCTATTTTCATAATAAGTGTGTAAAATTTCTACACACTTGTTAATTATCTCATATTCAAACACAAATTAAACAAATTTTTTTTTTATTATTGTTAAACTTTAGTATTAATCTTGTAAGGAGAATATATGAATGTACATGAATATCAAGCAAAACAAATTTTTGCTAAATATGGAGTGCCAACACCGAAAGGTATTATGGTAGAAAGTGTAGATGCTGCTGTTGAGGCTGCTAAAGAGTTAGGTGGTCCTATTTGGGTTGTTAAAGCTCAAATTCACGCTGGTGGTCGTGGTTTAGGTGGTGGTGTTAAACTAGCTAAATCTTTAGAAGAAGTTAGAGAACTATCTGACGAAATTCTTGGTATGACTTTAGTTACTCATCAGACTACTGCTGAAGGTAAACTTGTTCAAAAACTTTACATTGAAGATGGTGCTGACATAAAAGATGAATTTTATCTTTCTGTTGTTTTAGATAGAAAATTAGAAATGCCTTTAATTATGGCTTCTACAGAGGGTGGTATGAACATCGAAGATGTTGCTGAAAACACTCCAGAAAAAATTATTACAGTTGTTGTTGATCCAGCTGTAGGTTTTCAAGGTTTTCATGGTAGAGAACTTGCATTTGGTTTAGGTATAACTGATAAAGCAGAGCAAAAGAATATTATTGTTTTTGCACAAAAATTATTTAAGTTATATATGGAAAATGATGCAGAGATGATTGAAATCAATCCATTAGTAAGAACTGGTGCTGGTGAATTTTTAGCACTAGATGGTAAGATGGGATTTGACAATTCTGCTTTAGGTCGTCAACCTCAAATTGCTGAGATGAGAGATTTAACTGAAGAAGATGCTGATGAAGTTGAAGCTGCTAAATATGGTCTTTCTTATGTTGCTCTTGATGGTGAAATTGGTTGTATGGTAAATGGTGCTGGTCTTGCGATGGGTACTATGGATACTATTAACTATATGGGTGGAACTCCTGCTAACTTCTTAGATGTTGGTGGTAGTGCAAATGCTGAGACAGTTGCAAAAGGTTTTGAGATTATTCTTAAAAATCCTAAAGTTAAAGCAATTTTCGTAAATATTTTTGGTGGTATCGTTCGTTGTGATCGTATTGCGAATGGTATTATTGAAGCTACAAAAATTACAGATGTTAATGTTCCTGTAATTGTTCGTCTTGATGGAACAAATGCTCCAGAAGCGGCAGAAATTCTTAAAAATGCTAATATTTCAAATTTAATTGTTGGTAATGATTTAGGTGACGGTGCAGCAAAAGCTGTTGCTGCAGTAAAAGGAGAATAATTAATGTCAATTTTAGTAAACAAAGATACAAAAGTAATCGTTCAAGGTTTTACAGGTAAAGAGGGTACTTTTCATGCTGAGCAATGTTTAGCTTATGGTACTCAAATCGTTGGTGGAGTTACACCAAATAAAGGTGGTCAAGAGCATTTAGGAAAACCAGTATTTAATACTGTTTCTGAAGCTGTAAAGACTACAGGTGCTACTGTTTCTATGATTTTTGTTCCACCTGCATTTGTTGGTGATGCTGTAATGGAAGCTGCAGAAGCTGGAATTGAACTTGCAGTAATTATTACTGAAGGTGCTCCAGTTAAAGATATGCAAATGGCTAAAGCTCACGCTACTAAACATGGTATGAAAACACTTGGACCAAATTGTCCTGGTATTATTACTGCCCAAGAGTGTAAAATTGGTATTATGCCAGGTTCAATTTTCAAAAAAGGTAATGTTGGTCTTATCTCAAAGAGCGGTACATTAACTTATGAAGGTACAAATCAAGTTGTTCAAGAAGGTTTCGGTATTACAACTGCAATTGGTATTGGTGGAGATCCGATTATTGGTCTTTCTTATAATCAAATCTTACCAATGTTTGAAGCTGATCCAGAAACTGAAGCAATCGTTATGATTGGTGAAATTGGTGGAGATCTTGAGATTCAAGCTGCAAAACTGATTAAAGAACAAATTACTAAACCAGTTGTTGCTTTTATTGCAGGTCAAACTGCTCCTAAAGGTAAAACAATGGGTCATGCAGGGGCTATCGTTTCTGGTTCTGCTGGTACTGCGAAAGAAAAAATGGAAGCTCTTGAAGCAGCTGGAGTAAAGGTTGTTGTTTCTCCTGCTGAAATCGGTAAAGCAATGGCAGAGGTTTTAGGTAAAAAATAGTTTATGCTAAAATCTTTTGAGGTAGATAATATACGATGTAGTGGCTGTGTAAACAGTATTACAAAAGCTCTTGAAAAAGAGGGTTTTAAAAGTATAGAAATCGACCTTTCGTGCGAGCCTCGTAAGGTAACAATAGATATTAAAAACGAAGCGTTAATAGCACAATTTAGAGCAATTTTAAGAAAACTTGGTTATCCTTTTTTTGATGAAGAGATTAGTTTTGGTAATTCAGCTACTCTTAAAGCAAAGAGCTTTGTCTCTTGTGCTGTCGGAAAATTTAGTATTCAAGATGATACAAAATAATTTGTATTTTAATAATAGGAGAATAAATGGGAACTTATAAAACTGAAAACCCAGGTGATCAACCAGTATGGGTAAATACAAGCAACTGTAAAGCATGTGATATTTGTGTATCTGTATGTCCAGCTGGTGTACTTGCTATGCGTTATGAAATTTCATCAACACTTGGTGCAATGATTGCTGTGGAGCATCCAGAAGCTTGTATTGGCTGTAGTGAGTGTGAACTTTCATGTCCAGATTTTGCTATATTTGTAGCAGATAGAAAAGAGTTTAAAGAAGCTGGTTTTAGTTTTGCTAAACTTACTGATGAAGCTAAAACTCGTCAAGATGCGATTAAAGCGAATAATTTTTATTCAATTGAACAAGGAGCTAGATAATGGCAACAAGAGAAGTAATATCTACTGGTAATGAATTATCAGCAATGGCAGCTGTTGATGCTGGCTGTATGTTTTTTGGTGGTTATCCACTAACACCTTCAAGTGAAGTGATGCATGTTATTTCTGACCTTTTACCAAAAAAGGGTGGAACATCAATTCAGATGGAAGATGAAATAGCAGGTATCTGTTGTGTTATCGGTGCATCTATGAGTGGTGTAAGAGCATTAACTGCTACTTCAGGTCCTGGTATATCACTTAAAGCTGAAAACTTAGGTCTTGCTCAAATGGCAGAAGTTCCTTTAGTTTGTGTTAATGTTATGCGTGGTGGTCCATCAACTGGTCTTCCAACTCGCGTATCTCAAGGTGATGTTGCTCAAGCAAAAAATCCATCTCATGGTGATTACAAATCAATCACTTTATGTGCAGGTTCTTTAGCTGAATGTTATACTGAAACTGTTAGAGCATTTAATTTAGCTGATAGATTTATGCAACCTGTATTTGTACTTTTAGATGAAACTTTAGGTCATATGCATGGTAAGGCTGATCTTCCAACTGTAGAAGATGTTGAAGCTGGAATCGTTCCAAGAAAAACATTTGATGGTCCTGCTGAAGAGTATTTTCCATATGAATGTGAACATGATGAACCAGCAGTTCTTAATCCAATGTTCCAAGGTTATAGATACCACTTTACTGGTCTTCACCATGACAAGAATGGTTTCCCAACTGAAGAGATTGAAACTTGTAGAAAACTAATCCAAAGATTAGAAGATAAAGTTGAACTTCATAAAGATGAAATTGAATCTTATGAAGAATTTGAAATGGAAGATGCTGAAATTATGATCGTTGCTTACGGTTCAGTTTCACTTGCTGCTAAAGAAGCTATTCGTCACTTAAGAAAAGATGGTATTAAAGCTGGTTTATTTAGACCAATTACTTTATGGCCTTCTCCTGCAGAAAAGATGAAAGAGTACGCAGATAAAATTGAAAAAGTTTTATGTGTTGAGCTTAACATTGGTCAGTACAGAGATGAAGTACAGCGTGCAACTGGTAGACTTGATATAGATGGTTTATTTAAAGTTAACGGTAGAGCACTATCTCCTTATGAGATTGTAAATAAAGTTGAGGAGTTATAAGATGGCATTTAATTATGATAAATATTTAAGACTTGAGAAAATGCCAACACTATGGTGTTGGGGTTGTGGTGATGGTGTAATTTTAAAAGCATTCATTAGAGCAATTGATAAGATGGATGTATCTCAAGATGATGTATGTGTTGTTTCTGGAATAGGGTGTTCAGGAAGATTTTCTTCTTATGTAGATTTTAATACTATTCACACAACTCACGGTAGAACTGTAGCTTATGCAACTGGTGTTAAATTAGTTCATCCTACTAAACTTGTAGTTTGTGTAGCTGGTGATGGTGATGCACTTGCAATTGGTGGTAATCATACTATCCAAGGTTGTAGAAGAAATATTGATATGACTATGATTATTATCAATAACTTTATTTATGGTTTAACAAATTCACAAACATCTCCAACTACTCCTAAGGGTATGTGGACTGTAACTCAAAAAGCTGGTAATATTGATCCAACTTTTGATACTTGTGATTTAGCTATCGCTTCTGGAGCTTCTTTTGTTGCTCGTGAAACTATGCTTGATCCTAAAAAACTTGAAAAAGTTTTAATTAAAGCTATGGAGCATAAAGGTTTCTCAATGATGGAAGTACTTTCTAACTGTCATATTAACTTTGGTCGTAAAAATAAAATGGTTTCTGCTATGGAAAACTTAGAATGGATTGATAATATTACTGTTTCTAAAAAGAAATATGATGCTATGACTCCTGAAGAACAATTAAATCTACTTCCTACTGGTATCTTAAAACAAGATACTGAAGCTGATGAATATTGTGATATGTATGCAGAGATTATAAAAGTACATCAAGGTGAGCGTAAAAAAATCACTCAAGATGACTTTGCTAAAAAAATATAAGGAGACACTATGGCTAGAGATTTAATGAGATTTACAGGTGTTGGCGGACAAGGTGTTCTTCTTGCTGGTGAGATTTTTGCAGCTGCAAAAATCAAAGCTGGTGGACATGGACTAAAAACTGCTACATATACATCACAAGTTCGTGGTGGGGCAACAGTTGTTGATATTACTTTAGATGATGATGAGATTTATTATCCATATGCAAATGATGGTGAGATTAACTTCATGCTTTCAGTTGCACAGAAAAGTTACGATCTTTTTAAAGACGGTGTTCAAAAAGGTGGAACTATAGTTGTAGATCCAAATCTTGTTAAACCAACTGAAGAAGATAGAAAAAACTGGGTAATCCATGAGATTCCAATTATTACTATTGCAAAAGAAGAGGTTGGTAATGTTATTACTCAATCTGTTGTTGCATTAGCGATTGCAAATACTATTCTTGGAGCTCTTGATAAAGATCACCTTGTAAGTGTAATGCTTTCAAAAGTACCAGCTAAAGTTCATGATGTAAATAAAGTTGCTTATGATCTTGGTGAAAAATATGCTAAAGAAGCTATGGCTTAGTAAATAAATTTTCAAGCAACCTTATTTTTTAAGGTTGCTTTTTTTAATTAATTATTTTAATTAAAAATTCTCAATTTTTAGAGTTTCTTGCGTTTTATCTTCAAGATTTTTAACAGTTACTTCACCACTTTCAACCTCATTACTACCAATCATACAAAAATATTTTGCATTTGCCTTATCAGCATTTTTTATATGGTTTTTAAAGTTTTTAGCTTTATAGTCAGTTGTTACTTTATCAGTTTTTCTTTTTTGGTGAGTAAGATTTACGACAGTGTCAACTACATCCTCATCCATAGCACCAATATAGTAACCATCTCTTTTTACTTTTGGCATCTCTATAAGTTCCATAAGTCTCTCTATCCCCATAGCAAAACCAACAGCAGGGGTAGGTTTACCATCTAAAAACTCTACAAGTCTATCATAGCGTCCACCACCAGCTATTGCACTTTGGCTTCCGATGTTGTCACTTATAAACTCAAATGCAGTCTTAGAGTAGTAATCAAGTCCACGAACAAGATTAGTGTTTATTTCATAATCTATACCGTTGTTATCAAGAATTTTTTTAAGTTTATCAAAATCATTTTTACAATTATCACAAAGATTATTTATAAGTTTTGGAGCAGTTGCATAAAGTGTTTGACATTTTTCATTTTTACAATCAAGCACACGGATAGGGTTAGTATCTAATCTTCTTATGCAATCTTCACAAATCCCATCTTCACACTCTTTTACAAACTTAACTAAGTTATCACGATATGTAGGCATACAGTTGTTGTCACCTAAAGAGTTTAGTTGAAGTCTATATCCGATGCCTAATTCTTTTAAAATATCACTAACCATCATAATCATAGACGCATCTTCATAAACACTATCTACTCCAAAAGACTCAACGCCAAACTGGTGGAACTGTCTTAAACGACCCTTTTGTGGTCTCTCATATCTAAACATAGAACCATGATAAAAAAATCTATGAGTACCACCAGCACGATCAAGTTTTTTTTGAACAAATGCACGAACAACACCAGCTGTCCCCTCAGGACGAAGACAAACATCATTTTCACCTTTGTCGATAAACTGATACATCTCTTTACCAACAATGTCACTAGACTCACCCACTGAGCGTTTAAAAAGAGAAGTTTCTTCTAAAAGAGGTGTCTCAATAAAATGATACCCATATCTTTGTGCTACACTAGTAGCTATATTTATGAAGTAGGTAAATCTTTCATAATCCTTACTTAAAATATCGTTCATCCCTCTTAGTGACTTAATCATTTTTATCCTTTATTTTAATATCTAATTGTTAATTTTTTCATCTCTTTAATTGCATCTGCTAAACCAGTAAAAACACTTCTAGCTATGATACTTTGACCTATATTTAGTTCGATAATCTCTTTTATATTCATCATTTCATGAACATTGTGATAGTTTAGTCCATGACCTGCTGCAACTTCTAAACCTATCTCTTTTGCATGTTTAGCAGATTTTGCAATATCATCTATAGCTTTTTCTAATCTTGATTCTAACTCATATCGTGGTAGGTCAAGTTCTTTAACAGAATGATTTGAATGTGGCAATGAAGAGTTAAGCATTGCAAAAAGATTTGCAAATAAACCAGTATGAAGTTCAACCATTTCAGCACCTAGTTTTTTTGATTGTTCCATCGCTTCTATGGTTGGATCTACAAAAAGTGAAACAGGAATAATAGCATCATGTAATTGCTCTATAGCATAAGAAATTTTATCTCCATAAGTAAAAACATCAAGCCCACCCTCTGTTGTTACTTCTTCTCTTTTTTCAGGTACTAAAGTTGCACGGTGTGGTTTAAGTTCACTTACTATATTTAAAATATCTTTATCTATAGAACATTCTAAATTTACTGGTAATTGAGATTGCATCATGATATTCTTAGCATCTATATCTTGAATATGGCGTCTATCTTCACGAAGGTGGATAGTTATTTGGTCAGCTCCATTCATACAAGCTACATTTAAAGCATTTAATATATCTGGGTCATTTACTTTTCTTGCTTCTCTTAAAACTGCTACATGGTCTATGTTTACACCTAGTCTTATTTTAGTCATTGTGTTTATCCTTTGTTTCATTCATAAAATTTATATAATGATCTTCTAGCTCTTTATGGTCTATCAAATCTCCCATATAAACTTTAACTATTTTTGTTTTTTCATAAGGGGCATTATCAAATATAACTTCTAATTCATCATGTATAAAAACAGGAACAATATCTAGTTTATTTGCTTTTGCAATTTTTGCTGCACCACTTTGAAATTTTAAAAGACCTTTATTTTTGTGTCTTTCTCCCTCTGGAAATATATATATATTAAAGTCATCTATTTTAGAGAGAGTTGATTTTATCATTTTAAAAAAGCTAAGTAATTTTTTTGGATTTTGTAAATCTACACTGATGCAACCACTATATCTGAAAAAATCTCCATATAGCCAATGCTCAAACAGTTCATGTTTAGCTATCCAAGTCCCATTTTTACCATGTTTTTCAAATATATTTTCTAAAACTAAAATATCAAGGAGTGAACGATGATTAATAGCGTAAAGCACTTTGTTTTGTTTTGGGATATTTCCAACAAGTTTTACTTCAATATTTAGATTTTTTAAAATCTTATTTGAATAATTTTGTCTGTCTAAAGAGAGTTGTTTGTAACCTTGTTTATATGTTACAAAAGGATGGAAATATGTTTGCTTAAATATCTTAACATATCTAAGTCCATGTTTTATCATAAATAAAAGTTTAAATATTTTTCTTAGCATTAAATACCTTTAAAATTAAAGGGATTATTATAGCAAATTTCTCTTATTTTAAAGGTATAGTGTTTTATATTTTCTTCAAATTTTTTCAGAGCTACTTGTGGCTTACTATAAAAATATAGAACAAATATGATATTTTTTAAAATATTAGGTTTAGTAAGTTGTCAATACACTGCAATTACAGTAACTTCAACATCAACTAATACTGTAGTTGAAACAGTATTAGATGATACAGGAATATGCAATGAAATAACATTAAAAACAGGTACAGCAACCATATTAGTTAATGAAAATACTCAAGAGATGATTCTAGGTAACATCTATACTGTTGATGTGAAATAGCTTAAAAATTCTATTTTTTTGTTAGTTAATTCTTCTTTAAATTTATTAAAATATTTTTTAGTTAAATTTTCATCATAGCCACTAAGTGATAATTCTACCGATAAAATATTACCATTTATCATGGGTAGAGATGAAAGTTCTATGTTAGATGGTAGTTCTTTCATGAGAGTTATAAGTGTATTTTCACTTGTTTGTGCAATAAGTGTATATCTAAATTTTGTTTTTGAATAATTAAATTTCTCTTTTATAATATTTTTTAGCATGGGGTGAGCCATAGATGGAAATCCTGGGACAAAAAAGAATCTATCTTCTAGTGAAAATGCAGACATATTGTTTACTGGATTATGGATTAGTTTAGCTTCTATAGGTAAATCAGCCATATAAATTCTATGTGGATAAGCATCATCGGCAAATCTATTTATAATATCTTGTTTAAATTTTTCATTTGTTTTAAGTGGTTGTGATGTAAATACTTCAGCTGAAATCTCTCTTGTTAAATCATCAGGAGTAGAACCAATACCACCAAATGAAAATAAAATACTGTTAGCATCATTTTTGATTAACTGATAAGTTTGTTTCATTAATTCTTTATCATCTTTTATGATGAAACAGCTTAAAAGTTCATGACCATATTTTGCTAATTCATCTTTTATAAAATCAAAATGTTTATCTTGTCGTCTATTATTTAATATTTCTGTTCCAATTATAACTGCATAAAAATTCATAAATTCTCTTTTTTTATTGTATTATTACATAAATAATATAAAAGGTGAGCAGATGTCATATTCAGTACAATTAGAAGAATTATTGATAAAAGAGGTTATTCCAGATATAGATGATAGACTGGATGAGATTTTTGAGGAGATTGCAGATGAGAAAGATGCTAATAATGAACAAAAAGAAGAGATTGAAGAGTTACGCGAATTTAAAGCTGATTTGAAAGATATTTTAGAAGATATTCAAACAGGTGAAATTGAAGAAGATGAATGTCAAGAGATAATTAATGACATAAAAGAAGCACAAAAAGGTAATGAAGAAGAGGTATAAAGACTTTAGGGCTTATAGCTCTTAAAGTCAATATACTGTGGAAATGCTTCAGCTTTATAGATAGATTTTCCAACTAGCATCCTTAGGCAGTCTTGTATCCCCTCAGTTATACTAGGGTTTGGATGGACTGTCTTCATAATGGAACTTAGTTTTGCTTTTTGATCTATAAGAGTAGCTATATACATTACAGATGCTGCTGCTTGTGGACCAGCTGCACGCATACCTAAAACTTGAGGGTCTTGTTCATCACTAACTATAATTTTGAAAAATCCACTTGTTTCACGCATCGCAATAGCACGAGATAGTAGGGCGTGTTTATAAAATACTACCTTATAAGGTATCTTTTTTTCTTGACACTCTTTTTCATTCATCCCTATCATTGAAATTTCTGGATTGAAAAACATAATAGTAGATATATTTCTATATCTTAAAGGGTATCTAGTTTCATTCTCTATAGCTTTAGCTGCAAAACGACCCTCCATTTCAGCGATATTAACAAGGGCTGCGTTGCCAGATATATCTCCTACTGCATAAATATTATCACATACTTTACAGTTTTCATCAACTTCGACTAAACCTCTATTTGTGATTTCTATACCAATATTTTCAAGACCAAGTTTTTTAACTGTTGGAACACGACCTATAGATATAAGGATAGTATCAACTGATATAACTTTAGTATGACCATCTCTATAATCTAAAATAACTTCTAAATGAGTATCATATTTTTGAACTTCTCTTAATGTTGCCGTATGATGGATATTGACACCAATATTTTCTAACATATTTGATGCATAGTCGCTAACATCATCATCTTCAAATGGTATAACTCTATCTTGTGAATCAAGTAGATGTACTTTAGTTTGACCAAATTCAGCAAAAATAGTAGCAAATTCACAACCAACTACCCCTGCGCCAATTATTAATATCCTTTTAGGAAATTTTCTAAGATTTAAAATATGATCAGAATTTATAATTCTTTGCTTATCAACTTCTAAAGTAGGGTGCTTTCTAGGATGTGAACCAGTAGCTATGATAAAATTTTTAGCTTCTATCTCTATTAATTCCCCATTATCTTTTGATACGATAAGTGTTTTATTTTTTGAAAATTCACCCCATCCTTTGATAAGAGTTAAACTTTTAGAAGAGTTTTCTTTTTTTGAAAATGTTTCTATTTGTGAACGCATTTGGTATTGTTTTTCATCTACTGATTCTAAAACTGTACTTCTCATTTTTTCATAGTCAATGCTAAGATTAGAGGCACTATAGCCAGAGTTTGTTTTATTAGCTATAGCGTAGTCTTTGGCTATTTCCCACATGGTTTTTGAACTTAAAGCCCCATTATGGATACCAGCACCCCCAACTTTATCACCCTCAACTATACATACATGATTGTCAAAATCATAAGATCTCATAGCTGCGGCAAAACCAGCTGGACCACAACCTAATATACATATATCATAACTTGTTTTTTTCAATTTTTAATCCCTTATAACATCAAAATTTACATCATATCTAGGTAGAAAATCGTTTTCATTTATTATGATGTTTTGTTCTTGATTTTTAAATGAAATATTCACTTTATTTTCAAATTCATCAATATAACCTATAGATTTAATTTTTTGATTTTGTGTAATTATTGTAAAATCAACATCATTAAATTTTGTTATATATTTATCTTCTGTAATTTTTTTTGCATCTTTTATCATATCAAAAAAATTAAAATTTGATTTTATGTATCTTATGATAACTTGTTCAATCTCTGGTTCTACTATGGTCACTCTATCTAAGTTTAAATAAACCAATTTTTGAACAGGAGAGTTATAACTCCATAGTGCATTTTTAGTGTTTGTTGCGATAACACTACCCTCATAAGTCAATACTTTGTTTTTATCGTCAGTAATTTTTTGTATAAAATCAGCCTTAAAACTATTGATTTCTAAAAGTGATGCAAAGAGGTTAAACCCCAATAAAATAGTGATAATAATATGTTTCATAAATATTCCTTATAATATTTTAAGATTATTTTAAATCGAAATATTATAACAAAATTTTTGTTTATGCAAATTATTACTATAAATATGCTAGAATGTACGCAATTTTGTAAAGTAAGGTTTTCAATGCTACAAACATTTATAGGTAAGATTTTTGGTACATCTAATGATCGTGAATTAAAAAAATATTTAAAGCGGGTAAAGCAAATAAATGCTTTAGAAGAACAATATAAAGTTTTAAGTGATGATGAACTAAAAGCATCATTTATAGAATTAAAACAAAGCGTTCAAGCTGATGAAAAGAGTTTAGAAGAAGTTTTAAATGATTCTTTTGCTATCACTAGAGAAGCATCTAGTCGTGTTTTAAATATGAGGCATTTTGATGTTCAGCTTATTGGTGGTATGGTTCTTCATGAGGGAAGAATTGCTGAGATGAAAACAGGTGAGGGTAAAACACTTGTTGCGACATTGGCTATTATTTTAAATGCTATGGCTGGTAAAGGTGTTCATTTAGTAACTGTAAATGATTATCTTGCATCAAGAGATGCTAATGAAATGGGTACATTATATAACTTTCTAGGTTTAACAGTTGGTTCTATTTTAGAAGATTCTGATGATATGGAAGCTAAAAAAGATGCATATAAATGTGATATAACTTATGGAACAAATAATGAATTTGGTTTTGACTATCTAAGAGATAACATGAGTTATTCAGCAGAACAAATGGCACAAAGAAATCATGCTTTTGTTATTGTTGATGAAGTTGATTCTATTTTGATTGATGAAGCGAGAACTCCTCTTATCATCTCTGGTCCTACAAATAGAAAAATGCAAGATTTTCTTCGTACTAATTCTATCGCTTTACAACTTGAAAAAGATTCACATTTTACAGTTGATGAGAAAGATAAAGTAGTTTTAATAACTGAAGATGGTATCACTAAAGCGGAAGAACTATTTGAAGTAGATAATTTATATAGTGCAGAGAATGCTTCACTTTCACATTTACTAGATCAAGCTTTAAAAGCAAATTATCTTTTTGAAAAAGATGTTGATTATGTTGTAAATGATGGTGAAGTAGTTATTGTAGATGAATTTACTGGTCGTTTAAGTGAGGGTCGTCGTTTTTCTGAGGGTCTGCATCAAGCTCTTGAAGCTAAAGAAAAAGTTGAAATAAAAGAAGAAACACAAACTTTAGCAGATATTACATTTCAAAACTATTTTAGAATGTATGATAAGTTAGCAGGTATGACTGGTACTGCAGAAACAGAAGCTACTGAATTTGCACAGATTTATTCTCTTGATGTTGTATCTATCCCTACCAATATCCCTATAAGTAGAGCAGATTTGAATGATCTTATTTATAAGACAGAAGAAGAAAAATTTAATGCTGTTATAAAAATTATTAAAGAACTTAGTAAAACTGGACAACCAGTTCTTATAGGTACAGCATCTATTGAAAAATCAGAACTTTTACATGAAGTTTTAAAAAAAGAAAAACTTGCTCATACTGTTTTAAATGCTAAAAATCATGAACAAGAGGGTGAGATTATTAAACATGCTGGTGCTAAAGGTGCTGTAACAATTGCTACAAATATGGCAGGTCGTGGTGTTGATATAAAAATAAGTGATGATGTGAAAGATTTAGGTGGTTTATATATTGTTGGTACTGAGAGACATGAAAATCGTCGTATAGATAATCAACTTCGTGGTCGTGCAGGTAGGCAAGGTGACCCTGGAACTACTCAATTTTACCTATCTTTAGAAGATAATTTACTTCGTATATTTGGAAGTGATAAAATTAAGTCTATCATGGAAAGACTTGGTGTTGAAGATGGCGAATATATAGAGTCAAAAATGGTAACTCGTGCAGTTGAAAAAGCTCAGAAAAAAGTTGAAAACATGCATTATGATGGTCGTAAACAGATTGTTGAATATGATGATGTAGCAAATGAGCAAAGAAAAATAGTATATAAATTTAGAAATCAACTTCTTGATACTGATTATGATTTAGCATCTAAAATCAATGAGGTTCGTACGGAATATATTGAGCATTTATTAAGTAATTCTGATATATTTGATGGTGGGGCAGTAGAAGATTTTAACCTTCAAAAAGTAAAAGAACTTTTAAAAGAGGAAACAAACTTTGATATAGAGATAGATAGTTTAGAAAAACTTGAATATGAAGAGTTATTGGAAGCTATAGTTTCAAGTGTTAAAGCATCTTATGATGAAAAAATGGGTGTTTTAGAAGAAAGTATTAGAAAAAATGTTGAAGAAGAATTATTCTTAAAAGAGTTAGATTCTGCTTGGCGTGAACATTTATATGCTATGGACAATATGAAAATCGGTATAAGACTTCGTGCTTATAATCAAAAAGACCCATTGGTTGAGTATAAAAAAGAGAGTTTTAACCTTTTTGGTGAACTTATAAATGATATAAAATTCAATACTATAAAAACTTTACAAATTATTCAATTTCAAGTTGAATCTCCAGAGGAAGAAGCTAAAAGAGTAGCTGAGCAATTAGAGATGCAAAGAATGGCTGATGAAGCTACAATGAAACTAAGTACAGATGATAATTCAGAACAAACTACAAAGAAGAAAAGAGTAGCAAGAAATGAACCTTGTCCATGTGGTAGTGGTAAAAAATATAAACAGTGTTGTGGTAAAAGTGGACCTAAAAAAGGTGTTTTTGCATCTTGAATCAAAATATAGTTCCATACCTTGTTAAAAGATTTTTAAGGTTTGATAAAGATCAACCTTTTATCTTTTTATCTGCTTTACTCGCTTTTTTAGGTATCTCTTTAGGTGTCATAGTTCTTTTGATAGCCATGGCACTTATGAATGGCTTTGATAAAGAGTTTAAGAAAAAGCTTACTATTATGAATTATCCTTTAACAATTATCCCTAAATTTTATGGTGGGGTTAATGAAAACTTACTTATAGATTTAGAATCTAAATTTCCTAACTTAAATTTCAGCCCTTTTGTTCAGTCATCTATTATGGCAAGAAGTGGTTCAAAACTAGAGGGTGGTTATATATTTGGTGTAAATTTTGAGGATGAGGCAAAAGTAAATAGTATATTAAATGAAGCTCTTAAAAAAAGTGATATTGGTAAATTTGATGTTTTAATAGGAAAGAGTTTAAAAGATGAATTAGATCTTTATATAGATGATAAACTTATGTATATTTTTACCCATGTTGAACCAGGTGGATTTTCTGTTACTCCAAAAATTAAAAGGTTTGATGTAAGAGGAGTATTTGATTCTGGATTATCTGCTTATGATAAGGCATATAGTTATACTACTCTAGCATCTCTTCAAGCAATGATGCATATACCAAGTAATCAGTATGATGGAATCCATATATTTTCAGATAACCCTCATGAAGATATTTTAAAAATCAAAGAGATTTTACCTGTAAATGTAAGTATAAAAGGTTGGTGGGAAGATAATTTAAACTTTTTTGCTGCATTAGAACTTGAAAAAACAGCCTTATTTATAGTTTTAATGTTGATTATATTGATAGCATCTATAAATATAATATCTTCACTTTTAATGACTGTAATGAATAGAAGAAGTGAGATAGCACTATTACTTTCACTTGGAACAACAACAAGTGAGATAAAGAAAGTATTTTTATATCTCGGTATGGTTATTGGTATTTCTGGTATTTTAGCAGGTGTAGTTTTTGGTATGGGTGGGCTTTGGATTTTAAGTAATTTTGAGATAGTTTCTCTTCCAAAAGATGTTTATCCTACAACTACACTACCACTAGATTTAAGTCTAAAAGATTTTCTACTTATAGTTAGTGGAGCGTTTACTATAGTCATAGCATCTGCATATTATCCTGCAAAAAAAGCAAGTGAAGTTGATATACTTACTGTTCTAAGAAATGAGTAACTGGGAAAAGAGATATACTCATTAATCATTATATAAATCAATTAATGATATTATACGATTAATACATTGATTGATTAAGGAATAATAATGATATACCAACTAATCAAATATTCTACTATTAGACTTTCTCAAAAGTTACCAGAATATAAAAGATTTTTACATGAGAAAATAGATTTCAGTGCTAAACTTATTGGACTTATTGGTGCTAGGGGTGCTGGAAAGAGTACACTGGTGCTTCAGTATTTAAAAAACTTAGATATTCCGAAAGATCAGTTTTTATATATAAGTTGTGATCATCCTCTCATAGCATCTAAAACACTTCAAAGAGTATCTTAAACTTGGTTCATATCCCTTTGTCCTAGAGGGTAGTATGAGTTATCATCAAAGGTTAGTAGAGATTGTAAAAGAAACACTTAACTACGATATAGCAACTATTTATAATGTACCACTCTCAAATATAAATATATTAAATAAACTACTTGAAGTTATATGTAGAAGTAAACCTTATGAGATAAACTATGAAAAACTCTCCCTTGAAATAGGCATCTCAAAAAACACTCTCAAGCAATATCTTTTATACCTAAGTGAAGCAAATCTTTTGACTAGTATAGGTGGGATAGCAAGAGGAAATACTTATATAAAAAAGCCTGAAAAACTATATCTAAACAATACAAATCTTTTTGAGATATTATGCAGTAAAAATGAGATAGGCACAATAAGAGAAACTTTTTTTGCATCTCAAGTAGGGTATGACCATACTCTTCATTATCCCAAAAAAGGTGACTTCTCAGTAGATGAAAAGTATTTTATGGAGATAGGTAGTAAAAACAAAGGCTTTGAGCAGATAAAAGATATAGCAAATAGTTTTGTAGTATCTGATGATATAGAAGTAGGATTTAGAAATAAAATCCCGTTGTGGTTATTTGGGTTTTTGTATTAACTTGGACAGCTGTTATGGCGATACAAAATTAGTATTATGCAGACATAAAGCTGTCATAAATAATATATAAAATATATAAAATCAAAGGAAAAACTATGGCAAAAGTAGTAGTATTGAGTGGAGCGGGTATAAGTGCTGAGTCTGGCATCTCTACATTTAGAGATAGTGGTGGACTTTGGGAAGAGTATGATGTAGATAAGATTTGTCGTGCTGGTTGTTTGGTAGATAACAGAGATGAGACTATAGAGTTTTATGATAAGCGAAGAGAAGATATAAAAGATAAAGAACCAAATAAAGCTCATGAAGTTTTAGCCCAACTTAAAAATAGATATAAAGATGATATAGCCATAATAACTCAAAATGTAGATAATCTTTTTGAAAAAGCTGGTTTAGCTCATGAAGATGTTATACATTTGCACGGTTACTTAACAGAGGTAGAGTGTGAAGATTGTAGGCTTGTTTACGATATAGGTTATAAAAAAGTTCAAGATAGTTTTAATGGAAAATGTCCAACTTGTTCTTCTAATAAGATAAGACCTTTTATAGTTATGTTTGGTGAGCAAGCTCCAATGTATAAAAGGCTTGATGAAGAGATGCAAGATTGTGAACTTTTTGTAGTGATAGGTACTAGTGGTAATGTCGTATCGGTAGATAATTTTGTAGTTCATATGGATAAATCTATATTAAATAATCTTGAACCAAGTGATGCTATATTTGATGAGCTTTACACAAAGGTGCTTTATGCAAAAGCAACAGAAGCTATAGATGAGATAAGGTTAGATATACAAGATCATCTAAAAACTAAAGTGGATAGACTCACACATAACCTTATATCTGCAACTGTTCACATGAGGAATTATGACTTAGATGGACTAACATTTGAGTATGAAAAAGATGCAAACTTTTTACATAACTACTTAGTAAAAATCATAAAAGAGGTGGATGATTTATCTAAAGATGAGTTTGATGCAGTTATAACAAAGTTAATAGTTGAGTTTAAAGATAGAAGAGATAATAAACTAAAAAAATATGAAACTAGAGAAGATTTCAACGCATTGATATGTTTTTTTATAAATGATTTTGAGTATGAAAAAATATATACCATTTAAAAAAAATGGTCGTTGGGGTATTTTAAATCCAGCAAATAATCAAACCATCATAGAGCCTAAATATCAGTCTTTATTTGCAAACGGAGATTATCCGAAAAACTTTTTTAAGGTTGTAGAGGATTATGACTGTGGTATCAAAGAGTTTTATTTTATAAACTATAATGGTGAGATAGTTAGTGATAGGGTAGAGATAGAAAAAGATGCTCTAAAACCACGATGCATACCCAATGCAACTAAAAAAGAGGAAACACTCTATTCTATCTCTATAGATGAAAAAAGTGTTTTTTATAACTATGATGGTGTAAAGGTTTTTGATAGAGAGTTTGATTATGTAGATGCTGATAGAATCTTTTTTGATGAATTTCATAAAGTTAAGTTAGATGAGAAGTATGGAGTTATAAACAAAAAGAGTGAGTTTATCATAGAACCTATATACAGCTCTATACTGCTTCATTGGGATAAAGAATATATTATCCTTAAAAATAACGAAAAAACATCACTTTATCGCATCAAAGATGGTGTATATCTTGAGTTTGATTGTGAAGATATTTATATAGCTAATGAATTTATTTTTATTAAAAAAGAGAAGTACGCAATTTTTAGTAAAAAGTTTGAAAAACAAAGTGACTTTATCTATGAAAAAATCATCACTAACGATAAAGTTATAGTAGCTAAAAAAGATGGCAGAGTTGGAATGATGGATATGCAGTTTAATACTCTCATCCCATTTATCTATGAGAGTTTAGGATTTTTATATTACTCAGATGCTAAAGAGTATGGATATTTTAGGGATGATAGATTAATAGCTGAATTAGATAACACATGGCTAGTGATAGATGATAAAAACAACACTATCTTCTCATCAGAAGAAAATTATGACAATAATGGTGGTGTTACTGATTTTTCATGGAAATATATACCTTCACTTGATGGTTATATAGAACATCTTGATGAAAAGATACTTTTTCATACACATAATAAAACTAAAGAATATTTAGTTGAAAATATAATAGCTGTGACATCTTATGATGATGATTATGGGTTAGTTATTTTTTATGCTCCAAATGACAAACAAGGGTTTATAAATCTAAAAACTGACTATATAAGTGAACCTATATTTGATGATATAGACATAGTAGAAGCAGATAAGATTGTAGTTTGTGTAGATAATAAATGGGGGATGATAGATAGTGTAGGGGAGTATATACTAAAACCAAAGTATATAGATACAATATCTAGTTGTCATAATAAACTTATCGAAACTATAGTTAGTTTACAAAAGTATGATTTTGATTTTTTAGATGAGTGTGATAGTTTTAGTGTAAATGGTGGCTATATAACAACTTTTATAGGTGAAGATACAGTTATTTATAATAAGTTAAGATAATATGGAGAGTGGTAGAGGTTGGAAGTGTCAGCTTTGAAATTATTGTTAATAATTAGAAAATTATAATTGAAATAAAAATTTAGTATATAAAACTAATAAAAAAATGATAAGATTGCATAAATAAAAGAAATAATACAAGGAAAAAGAATGGGAAAATTTGATGCACTACTAGAAGATGAATCAGATATTTTTGGTGGTTCACCAATTTCAAGATACTGGGATATACACGATCAGTTGTCAAAAGATTTAATTAAAGACGAATTTGATAAAATAGTTGAGAGATTAGTAGCTATGGAAGCTTTACTTGCTCAAACTCATGATTATGAAAGTTTAGACCAAACTGTAAACTCTTATTGTCGTACAAACTATGATAAGATGGATGATTTGAAAAAGAGTGCATATATGGATTTAACTGGGAAGTTAATCTACAGAATGAATGATTAATTTTTTTTCTTTTTAAAGATGGTGTAAAAATCTTTAAAAATTAAAAATATACATAAAAACCACAATCCATTTAAAATATAGTTCTGGTTTAGTCCATTACTATATAAAAATGGATACCCCAAGAAAAATGGCCACTTGAAAAAGTAAAAAAACAAAATGGCACTTCCGTATAAATCTTTCATAGATATATTTTAGCCATCAAATATTAAAATTAATTAAAATGGAGTTTCAAATGATAGTACATATAGTAATGTTTAAATTTAAAGAAGAAAAAAAACAAGAGAATCTTTTAGTCGTTAAAAGTAAGTTAGAAGAATTGGTATCTAAAATCCCAACTTTAAATTCTATGGAGGTTGGTATAAACTTTGCGGATGAAGCTAGAGCATTTGACTTGTCTTTATATAGTAAATTTAACACAAATGATGATTTAAAAACTTATGCAATTCATCCTGAGCATTTAAAAGTTGTAGAGTTTATAAAAAGTGTAGTTACAGAATCAAAAGTAGTTGATTACGAACTATAACTTAAAAAGTATAGTTAATTTTTATCTTTTTCTTTTCTTGTACTTATAATTAGTTATCATTATGCTAAATTTAATAATGGAGTTTTGATTATGAGTGAACCAAGATTAGAAGATATGGGTGACTATAATACTTTAGAGGGTGAAAAGAAAAAGGTTGTTTGGGGTGTTGTTGTAGCTGGCTTGCTTATCGGGGTTATTTATCTAGCTGTTTATAGTACGGATAATAACAAAGATGATGTTATTGAAGTTGAGAAAACATTAAAAAATATACCAATGAAATAGTATAAAAATGATACAATTTCAAATTTTTTTTAAGGTAGTTTAATGTTAATGAGCATAGTAACAATATATAGTTTATTTGTAGTAGTAAGTATTTATACTAGTGTGATGCAAATAGGGTATGTAAATAAAGCCAAAATAGGTAAAGCAGTTTTACTTAGTACATCTGATTTTTTACAAGCTGGTAACTATACAGTTGCAAAAGAGAAGATGAATATACTTAGTTCATTTTTTGATTATGTTTTTTTTATAGCATGGTTAGGATTTGGTATAAGTTATCTGCAAAATAGCTTCTTTTTTGAAAATGAAGCGGTTATGAATATAGCTATTGTTATGGGTTTTGTTATTATTAACTCAATCTTATCTTTACCGTTTTCTTATTATGAAAAATTTGTTTTAGATGAAGAGTTTGGATTTAACAAATCAAGTATGGCTCAGTGGATAAAAGATACAGCTATCTCTTTTGTTATGACACTTATTTTTGGCTCATTAGTTGTATGGGGAATCTATGCAATTATTTCTAGTTTTTCTTTATGGTGGCTTTGGAGTTTTGTATTTATATTTAGTGTAGTTATACTTATAAATATGCTTTACCCTGCTTTTCGTGCTATGTTTTTTGATAAACTAACACCGTTAAAAGATGAAGCTTTAGATGCTCAGATAAAAGAACTTATGGATAAGACTGGTTTTGTAAGTAGTGGTGTTTTTGTAAGTGATGCTTCTAAAAGAGATGCAAGATTGAACGCATATTTTGGTGGCTTTGGTAAGGCTAAAAGAGTTGTACTTTTTGATACTCTTATAGAGAAACTTACTACAAGAGAGTTACTTGCAGTTTTAGGACATGAACTAGGTCATTTTGCCCATGGTGATATTTACAAAAATATAGCATTAGTTGGTGGTATGCTTTTTGCAATGTTTGGCATCTTTGGGAATTTACCAGAGAGTTTATATTTAGAGTTAGGAATCTCTCAAGAGCCTTATTTAGTAATGATACTTCTGATGCTTTTTATGCCAGTTTTAGGATTTGTAATGATGCCTATTATGGGGATAGTAAGTAGGCATAATGAGTATGAAGCAGATAAAATGGGAAGTGAACTAGCAGGGATAGGTGGAGAGATAGAGTTAGCAAATGCACTAAAAAAGCTTGTAACTGAAAATAAAAGTTTTCCACTTTCTCATCCATTATATATATTTTTTCATTATACGCATCCACCCGTACTGGAAAGACTTAAAGAGTTGGGTGTAGATATAGGTGATATAGATAAATCTGCTATGGAAGCTAAATGTCAAGCGGATATTTAGTAAAAGATATTTTAAAAGATATTACTAACATTCTAAAACCACATATACTAAGAGCATCAAGGGAAGCACAACTTCTTTTGATGGCTCACCTTCAAAAAGATGAGCTTTGGCTCATCACAAATCAAAATACACAGATAAAAGATACAGAAAGACTTTATGCGTGGGTTGCTAGAAGAGCTAAAAATGAACCTTTTGAATATATAACTAATAAAGTAAGTTTTTATTCAGAGGAGTTTTATATAGGGGAGGGTGCTTTGATACCTCGTCCTGAAACTGAGCTACTTATAGATGAAGTTATAAAAAATATAATAGATGTAGATGCTACTATGACCATAGTAGAAGTTGGTGTTGGTAGTGGAATTATTTCTATTATGCTTGCAAAAAAACTTCCAAATGCAAAGATAATTGCTATAGATATTTCAGAAGATGCTTTAAAAATAGCTAAGAAGAATATAGAAAAATTCAAACTTCAAGGTAGAATAGAATTAAGACTTGGTTCGTTAATAGAGCCAGTAAATGAAAAAATAGATTATTTAGTATCAAATCCTCCATATATAGAAGATGGTGTAAAACTAGAATCAAACTTAGACTATGAACCTCAGAATGCTTTATTTGGTGGTAAAATAGGTGATGAAATTATAAAAAAACTTCTTGATGAAGTCTTAAATAGAGAGATTAACTTTTTTTCTTGCGAGATGGGTTATGACCAATTAGATAAAATTACAACTTATTTAAAAGATAAAGGTTATCAAGATTTAAAATTCTATAAAGATTATAGTGATTTTGATCGTGGTTTTACTTTGAAGGTATGATAAATTGAATAAAAGAATATATATAGATTTTAGTTATCTAATTATTTTAGCTGCTACTTTTGGTGCAGTTTTAGTTTTGGGTGTTATAGTTGCTCCAATAGTATTTCATACAGATAGGTTAACAGTTGATTTATTGATTGATAATTATAATGCTGGGATTATAATGGGTGAGATATTTCATAGGTTTAGTTATTGGATTTATTTCGTTGCAACTTTTGTAATATTTTATGAAGTTCTCTGGTATAAAATGGGTCAAAGAGATACTATTGTTTTTGCTTCATCAGCTATAGTTGTATTTTCATCTTTAATGTTTAGTGCTGTATATAGTCCGAAAATTTTAGCTATGCAAGAGTTAGGTATGGAAGCTACTAAAAGTGATACATTTAAAAATATTCATATTGCGAGTGAGATAGATTTTAAAATTCTTGCTGTGTCTTTATTGATTTTATTTATTAGAAGATTGATGTTACTTCGTACAAACTAAGACTTTTAGTCTTAGTTCTTTTTTACTTTTAGTCTCTTTGTTGTCTCATATATGCTGGAGTATCTAGGTAATCGCTATCCATATTTCCACCAACTACAATTTTAGGGCGAACTTTTACTTGTGCAGGTTCTGGATTTTCATTAACATAGTCTTCATTATTTTTACCAACATTTAAGTTTTTTTCAAAACCTGTTGCTATTATTGTTATTTTAATATATTCAGGATTTAAAGATTCATCAGTTGATGTTCCAAAAATAATATGAGCATCTTCATCAGCACTTTCATTCACTACATTCATAGCTTCACTGATTTCCATAATTGGAAATTCTGGATGCATGTTAAAGTGAACTAATATCCCCATAGCACCATTTATAGACATATTATCTAAAAGAGGAGATTCAATTGCTGATTTGATAGCTTCATAAGCAGCATTATCACCCTCATATTCACCAACACCCATTAGAGCCATACCTTTATGATCCATAACAGTTTTTAAATCGGCAAAGTCAAGGTTAATATCGTTATCCCCAGATGAAAGTATTACTCCTGATGTACCGTTAACAGCTTGTGATAATACAGCATCAACAATTTTAAAGCTCTCTTTAAGACCAAGTTTTCTATCTATAATAGATAGTAGTTTATCATTAGGTATAACTACTATAGAATCACTCTCTTTTTTAAGTTCTTCTAATCCCTCTTGAGCAAGTTTAAGTCTCTTTTTCCCTTCAAACATAAAAGGTTTTGTAACTACAGATATAGTTAATGCACCTATCTCTTTAGCAATTTGAGCAACAACTGGAGCAGCACCTGTTCCAGTTCCCCCACCAAGTCCAGCAGAGATAAATACTATATCAGCTCCATCTAAAGCACTTTTGATTTCATCATAACTCTCAAGTGCTGATTCTTTCCCTACGGCAGGTTTCATACCAGCACCAAGACCCTTAGTAAGTTTGTTTCCTATTTGGATTTTAGATGCATTTACCGCTTCGTTTAAAACTTGTGCATCTGTATTTACCATAATCATTTCGATGCCATTAACACCTTCATTAATCATGTGACCAATCATATTGCCACCACCGCCACCTACACCAACAGCTATAATTCTTGCACCACTAACATTATTTGATTCTTCTATTGTAAACGCTTCCATTAAATTGCTCCTTAAAATAACTGAGTTGCCCAGTTTCTAAATTTATTAAACATACTATTTTCATTATGACTTGTTTCTTTATTTGCTGTTAAAGATGTCATTGTTTCTTTAACTTCTGGTTCTGATTTTGGTATTGGTATTTCTGGATCTTGTAAAAAATCAACACTTATCTCTTGTATTGGTATCTCATTTCTATGACGAACTTTTTTATTTACATCTATTTCATAAGGTGTAAAAGATGAATGGGTGTACATAATAAGTCCGATTGCACTTGAATACTCTGGGTCACGAAGTTCATTAAACAGACCATCTATCTCTTTTGGTTTGGCTAAACGAACAGGGATTGAACCAAAAGTAGCTACTGCTAAATCACGAATACCTTCCATTTTGGAAAAACCACCGGTTAGAACTATTCCAGCACCTAATTGCTCTTTTAGTCCACTATTTTCAATAAACTGAGCTAAAATCATTAGCGTTTCTTCAACTCTTGCAAAAATAACATTATGTACAATTTCAAGAGACACTTCATGAGTATTTTCTTCATCACCAATAACAGGTATCTCAATAAGATCATTACTAGGAGTTAGTAGTGAACCATGAGTCAATTTAATATTATCTGCTACACTTAAAGGTGTATGAAGTGCCATAGATAAATCACTTGTTACATGGTTTGAGCCAACACCAAGAAACTCATTGTATTTTATAGAGTTTCCAGAGTGTATAGTTATATTGGAAGTATTACCACCCATATCTATAACTGAAACGCCAAGTTCTTTTTCATCTTCATTTAAAGTTGCTATAGAGCTAGCATAACCATTTAAAATAATATTTTCAACTTCTACACCAGCACCACGAACAGCTTTTCTTAAGTTGTTTAAGTTTGATTTTTGAGTTGTAATAATATGTGCTTCAACTTCAAGTCTAGAAGCATTCATCCCTAATGGATCTTCTATAAAATCTTGTTCATCAACTTTAAAATTAAATGGCAATGCATGGAGAACTTCATATTCATTTGGAATATTTGCATTATATAGAGCCGTTTGCATCACTCGTTCAATCTCTTTGAAACCTACTTCTTTATTTGGAATATTTACAATTCCACTAGAGTTTAAACTTTTTGTATATGCACCACTTATTGAAACAACTGCTGTTTTAATATCACTATCAGACATTCTTTTTGCATCTGCTACAGCCATTCTTATAGATTTTGAAGCTAATTCTATATTTGTAATGCTACCTTTTTTAAGACCTTGTGCCTTATTGATACCAGATCCAATAATTGATATAGAATCGTCTTCAGATACTTGAGCAATTATTGCACAAATTTTTGTAGAGCCAATATCTATAGCTAAAATAGTTCTATTCAATTTATAGTCCTTCGATGAAAATCTCAGTTTTATATTTTTTCTGAAGGTTCTTAATTAAACCATCATTAAATATATTACTTTTTAATCTTGCAATACTATCGGAAGCATTGCTTAAATCTTTAGAAGAATCCAGCAATTTTTGTTCCAAAACCTTATAAAGAACAATTTTTCCGTTTTGAAGTGTAATATATCCAGTTTTTTTATTTTCACTAAAAAGTTGGATTAAAAATTCATTAGCTTCATTTATAGGCATTTCATCTAGTTTTATAGCATCTTGACTTGTAATAAAATCAGTAGTAATACCAACGAAATTATTTTGAGAGTTTTGAGCTAATGAGATTAGTTCTTGTTTAGTTTTTTCTTTTATAAAAATTGATATAACTTCTTTTTTAGCCTCTTTGAAAGTTTTTGTTTTAGAAGAGTTTACTTTTAAAAGTTTAAAAGTATAGTATGTATCATCAACTAAAACAGGTTTTAAAAATGGTGAAGTTAAGCTAAGAGCTGAAATTTTTTCTAAAACTTCTTCATGAAAAGGATTATTTAATTCAGAAATATTAGATTTTTGAAGTTGAATATTTTTATCAAGCTGATTCTTTTTATACGATATATATGTTCTAAGTGCTGATTTTTTTGTAGATTTGATATTTAGTTCTGTTATAACTGCATCTTTTGTTTCTTCTAAAGGTAAGATTTTCCCATCATCATCTTTAAAGTGTGTTTTATTTTCATTATAATATTCTTGAATTTTATTTTCATCATGAGAAGTAGATACAGTTTCATGTTTAATATATTCAATATCGTAAGTTACTTCAGTCATAAAGCTTTGTTGCATATTTTCCCAAAAAGGTTTTAAGTTTTTATCACTTGTATCTAGTTTGATTTGAGATGAATCTAAAACTTTATAGTTTATTTTATCTGCTATGCTCATTAATGTATTGAAAATATTTATTTCATTTTCTTTTGCATCTGTTGGAAATAGTTTAAGAGTCTTTTGGATTAAAAGTTGTTTTCTAACATCTTGTTCATACTCTTTTACACTTATATTATTTCTTGAAAGAGTTGATTTGTATATCTCTTTGTTAAAAACTCCATCTTTAGAAAAGTAATCTTGTTGTTTTATTTCAGCTAAAAGTTCTTTATCAGTAATTTGTAAATCATAGCTTTGTGCAAGATTTAAAATAAGTGTTTGTTGTGTAAGTTGATCTAGTGCTTGACGCTTAAGACCAAATTGTTTAGCTTTTTCTTCATCGAAATTACCTTGGAACATTTGAGCATATTGTGAATAAATTCTAGAGTAAGACTTTTGTAATTCACCCATAGTTATTTCTATATTTCCAACTTTTGCAACAGCTCCAGCTTTATCGCCATAGTTGTACTGACCCCAACCAACAAATCCAGCTCCAACAAATGCTATAGTAGAAATCCAGATAGTAACAATAAGATATTTTTTATGTCTTTGCATCCAAGTAATCATAGAAGTAAATCCTCTTTTAATATTTTTTGTATTTTAGGTAATTTCCCCTTTAAGCTTGATAAAGAGAGCTTTCAATGCTATAATTTTGTCATGAATATTAATAATGAACAATTAAAAAACAGAGATTTAGATGTACTTTGGCATCCGTGTACTCAGATGAAGGACCATGAAAAACTACCACTTACCCCTATAAAAAAAGGTTATGGGGTTTATTTAGAAGATTTTGAGGGTAATAAGTTTATAGATGGCATTAGTAGTTGGTGGGTAAATATGTTTGGACACTCAAACTCTTATATAAATGAAAAAATAAAAGAGCAATTAGATACATTAGAACATGTTATATTAGCTGGTTTTACACATGAACCTATAGTAAAACTCTCAGAAAGACTTGTTAAATTAACTCCAAAAGGATTAGATAAATGCTTCTATGCTGATAATGGCTCATCTGCTGTTGAAGTTGCACTAAAGATGAGTTTTCATGCACATAAAAATGATGGAAAATTAAAAGATACTTTTGTTTCTTTAAAAAACTCTTATCATGGTGAGACTATAGGGGCTTTAAGTGTTGGAGATGTTGAACTATATAAAGATACTTATGAGCCTTTACTTATAAAAACTATTCAAACAGCAGTTCCAAAAGATATGACCATAGCATCAGCTATAGAAGCATCAAAAGAGTTTGAACAATTATGTTGTGAAAAAGCAGATGAACTGAGTGCAATCATACTTGAACCTTTAGTTCAAGGGGCAGGGTATATGCATATGTATCATCCACATTTTTTAAAGCTAATTCGTGAGATTTGTACAAAATATAATGTGCATCTTATAGCTGATGAAGTTATGGTTGGTTTTGGTAGAACTGGTTATATGTTTGCGTGTGAGAGCGCAGAGATTACACCTGATTTTATAGTTTTATCTAAAGGTATTACAGGTGGATACTTACCACTTTCAGTTGTGCTTACCACTAATGATATTTATGCGAAATTTTATTGTGATTATAATGAACATAAAGCATTTTTACACTCTCACTCTTATACTGGAAATACTCTTGCTTGTTCAGCTGCAAATGCAACTTTAGATATTTTTGAAAATGAAAATATAGTTGAAAAGAACAAAGAAAAATCAGCTTATATGTTAGAGAAACTGAAAAAATTTGAAAAGCTTGAAAATGTTGAGAGTATAAGACAAACAGGTATGATAAGTGTGGTTGAACTTAAAGGTTATGCACCAGAGGAGAGAATAGGTTTAAAGGTTTATCAATATGGACTTAAAAATGGAGTGCTATTGCGACCATTAGGTCATATAGTCTATTTTATGCCACCATATATTATAACTAATGAAGAGATAGATAAAATGATGGATACAGCTTATGAGGCTATTATTAAGTTATAAAATTAATATTTTAGTTATATAGATAACTTAATTTTGTAAGATATAATTCATCAATTAATTAAAGGAAAATTATGCATAAGATAATAGTAGAAAAAGAGTGTGGTTGTTTTAAAAAAAGTGATTTTGAAAATAATAAAGCTATAGAATCAAAAGACGAAGCTTTAACGGAATCTTTAAATATGGTTAATGTTATGAATTCTGACTTTTGTGGAAAACATAATTTTAAACTTCAAGAAGTTGGTAATGATTTTGTTATAGCTTTTAGTGATTCAACTTCAAATGGTTGTTGTGGTAATGGTTGCGGTTCACATTAAGATTTGGGAGAGGATATGATAGAAATATGGCATAACCCAAGATGTTCAAAATCTCGTGCTTCTTTAGAGATAGTTGAAAACTCTAATAAAGAGTTTAAAATTTTTAAATACCTTGATGAAAATATTGAAATTTCATCTATAGAAAGTGTATTGAAAAAGTTAAATATATCTGCTCGTGAACTGATGAGAACTAAAGAAGATTTATATAAAGAGTTAAATATATCAGAAATAAGTGATGAAAAAGCACTCATAAAAACTATGAGTGAAAATCCAAAACTTATAGAAAGACCGATAATTATCAGAGGTGAAAAAGCTGTAATCGGTCGTCCCCTAGAAAATACTATAAATCTTTTGAAAGGTTTATAGTTTGGTCTTGATAGGTTTTAAAGTTATGGAATAGTTTTGTAAATAAGTCCTAGTATTAAAAATGTAGATGTTATAGTAAGCCCTAATGACCAAAACATAAATCTATCCATTCTTTTACTTAAATTTTTATTATCTTGTTTTAATGTTGTTTCTACTTTTGATATATCTTGTTTTAATTCTGTTTTTAAATCTTTATAATCTTGTTTTAACTCAATTTTTAAATCTTTATAATCTTGTTTTATATCAACTTTTAGTTCTTTTATATCAGCTTTTACTTCATCTCTAGTAGCCATGTGTTGAGCATTATGTAGTAGTAACTGGATTATCTCTTTTTGAGTTAGATTTCCATCTATTATGTCTTTTTCTAATTCTTTCATGATAACCCTTTTTTAAATTTATTATACACTAAAAAAAGAAAATATGAGTTTAATTTTGATGGGTTTTTAAGTGTTAAGTTTGCATCCCTTTTTTATTTCTTGAACATTTGGTGGGATTGAAATCCCACTTCCGATAGTTTAAATTATACATCATAAAAATAGTGGTTGACACCCTTTTTATAATATTTAATGGTGATTTACTTTATTTTCTGGTTTAACTTTTATTGCAAATACTAAAGCTACAGTTACTAGTACTGCTAACATAATAATCATTTCCATTAATCAGCTCCTTTATTAATTAGTATTGCACCAGTTAAGTGAAAAATAGAGTTAGAGATAGTAAGCTTTAAAAACTTACTTTTTAGATTGCATCCCAAACTGAGTTGTTTGGGATGAGTGGCTTTGGCACATTTGAGGAGCTTTAGCCTAGTCGTTTTTGCATACTTTAGTTTACTCTATGAGTTTTAACTTATGTATGCATTCCGCAAGCTGGAGCTTGGGAACGAGTTAAAACCTAGTCTTCTAATTGAATATAAATATTTTCAGTACTTAAATCCGTTGCACCATAAGAATCTTTAATCTCAACTGTTAAGTTAATATCTAATTCACCAGCACTTAAATCATCATCATCACTAACTATTGATATATTACCATCAACTTGTGATATATCAACTTGGATAGCACCTTCAGTAGTATTATTATCAAAGTTATCAGCAACAACTACGAAACAAACAGAAGTAACACCTGCTGAAATATCTCTTTCAGAAACACCTACACCAGTTGCATTACCATCACAAGCAACAGCCAATGCATCACCAGTTGTAGCA
>JAYEHQ010000058.1:5691-41076 GCA_034659595.1 Campylobacterota bacterium | reverse complement strand
ATATGCTGGTTATGCTAGTGAAATTTCAGGTGTAAGTTATGATTTAAATTATGCTCAATACACATATCCAAATGAAACTGATGAATCTAATTTTGGCGAAGCTTCGTTAACTTTAGGATATGATTTTGATGTTGCATCAGCAAGTGCAAAATACTATGTAGGTGTTGATACAAATGATGTAGATAATGATGCTGTTAATGGTTGGGAACCTGAAAATGGTTATGAGATAGGGGTTAGTGTTCCATTACCAATGGACATTAGTATAGATGCTACATATGGTGATTATGATAAAACAGGTGAGTATTATCTTATTGGTGCTACGAAATCATTTGAAAAATTTAATGCATCATTAGCATATACTGGTATGGATTATGATGATACTACAGGTGGACATGAAGCTGATGGTAGTGAAGGTAATATTGTTGCTACTATAAGTGCTAGTTTTTAATTAGCTAAAAAGCCATTTATGAGCAGTTTTTTTAAGTGAATCTGGATTCTCTGAAGCAAAAAAATTTAGCTTTGGGGATTCATATTGATTTGTAAAGATGAATTTTTTTTCTAAGTACTCCACAATTGCTTCGCCAGAATGTACTAATACAGTTTTATTATTAAAATATTTATTTAGTGCATCTGATAAAAGAGGGAAGTGTGTACAACCAAGTATAACAGCATCTGGAGTATTTATATCTTTAAAATAGTGTTTAAAAGTAGATTCTATTATCTCGCCATCATAAATTTCCTCTTCTACTAGAGGTACAAAAAGTCCAGTTGCTTTAGATTGTAAATTTTTATAACCTTTTAGTTTAAGACCATTTTCATAAGAAAGAGAATTTATTGTTGCTTTAGTTGCTAGTATAAGTATATTTGAATTTTTATCTTTTAAGGTATTTGCAGTAGCTTGAATACCAGCTTCTACTACCCCTATAACAGGACATTCAGAAGCATCACGCATCTCATTTAGTGCATAAGCACTTACCGTATTACAAGCAACTATAATCATATCTAGTTCAAAATTTTTGAAAAATTCTACAGCTTCTATAGCGTAGCGAATGATAGTATTTTTATCTTTTATCCCATAAGGTACACGAGCAGTATCTCCAAAGTAGATTATCTCTTCAAAGAGTTGATGTTCTAAGAGTGATTTAACAACTGTTAAACCACCTATGCCACTATCAAATACCCCTATCTTCATTTAGTTAGTGTTCATACTCTCTAAAAATTCTTCATTAGTTGATTTTTTATTCATCATATTATAGATAAATTTAAGTGCTTCAACTTCATTATCTTGTTTATGTAGCATCTGACGAAGGATAAATACTTTTTGTAAAGTTTCAGGACCGATAAGAAGTTCATCTTTACGAGTTCCAGATTTAAGAATATCCATAGCAGGATAAATTCTTCTATCTGCAATTTTTCTATCAAGAACAACCTCACTATTACCAGTACCTTTGAACTCTTCAAAAATAACTTCATCCATTCGGCTTCCAGTATCTATAAGTGCAGTAGCGACTATAGTAAGACTTCCACCATTTTCAATATTTCTAGCTGCTCCAAAAAATCTTTTTGGTTTATGAAGTGCATTTGCATCTACCCCACCAGATAAAACTTTACCACTTGATGGTGTTGCAGTATTGTAAGCACGAGCAAGACGAGTGATAGAATCAAGTAAAATCACTACATCTTTACCAAGTTCAACTCTTCTTTTTGCTTTTTCAATCACCATTTCAGCAACTTTAACATGGTTTTTTGCAGGCATATCAAAAGTAGAGTTATAAACTTCACCTTTAACACTTCTCTCCATATCTGTAACCTCTTCAGGTCTTTCATCAACAAGTAAAACCATTAAATCAACATCAGGATTATTTTTAGTTATACCGTGAGCTATCTCTTTTAAAAGTTCAGTTTTACCACTTCTTGGAGGTGCAACGATTAATGCACGCTGACCTTTTCCTATAGGGGAAAATAGATCAAGCATACGACCAGTTAAACCTTTTTCACGATACTCTAGTTTTAATTGTTCAGTAGCATATAGCGGTGTAAGATTTTCAAATAAAGGTCTTTTTTTACTCTCTTCTGGTGGAAGGTAGTTGATAGCTTCTATCTTGATAAGTGCATAATATCTTTCTTGGTCTTTAGGTGGGCGAACTTGACCTGTTACAATATCTCCATTTCTAAGTGCAAAACGGCGAATTTGAGTGTTAGAAACATAAGAATCATTTACAGAATCATTGAAACTTTTATCGATAGAACGGATAAATCCATAACCATCTTGCATGATTTCTAAAATACCAGTAAAAAGAACATAACCACCTTGTTCAGTTTGAGCCTTTAAAATTTCAAAAATGATATCTTGTCTTTTTAAATCATTAGGATGCTCGATTTTTAATTCAGTAGCTATAGTAACTAACTCTTCTAAAGGTTTAGCACGAAGATCTTCAACACTTGTACCTTTTACAGGTTTATGTGAACGAGTTTTAGAATTGTTTCTGTTGTTTGTTTTGCGGGGTTTTTGTGAATTGTTTTCACTCATTGTAGTAATTGCCTTAGTTTTTTGATTTTGCTAGGGGAGAGATTTATGTCTTTTTTTAATATTGTAATTTTACAATAAAGTTGAATTTAAGTCAAGCATAGATGCTTTTGTTGAACTCTTTAAACTCTTGTAAAGTTTTTTCTAGCAGTTTTTGTGCTTGTTCAAATATATTACTCTTTTCAATCTCAGGTAATTCAAGTTTTTTCATAGAGTCATCAAACATATCCACTATATTTGATTTTACAAAGTTTTTAGAATTTTCACTTCTCTCTTTGTTTGGTTCAAATATGGAAGCAATATCTTTTGCTATTTTATTTATAGGTGACTTAGGGCTATCTTCTTCTAGTTCTTTCATAAAAGAATCTATAAAAGGTTGAGCTATTTTCATAAACTCCTCTATCTCTTTTTTGTCATTTTCATCTATCCCATTTGAGTCAATATTAAATTGGAATGATTGCATTGATGAAAATTTCATAGAAGTAGATGATGAGTCTCCATCTTCTTTATGTCTTATAGATGCTGAATTTTTGTTAGAAAAATCCATCTCTATAGCATCACCACTAGATGTTTTCATCATTATATTTAAGTCATGAGAACGGTATGAGTCCAATCCGTAAGAGGTATTCATCTGTAATCCTTTGTAAAACTATCGGCTAATTTGGTTATTTTTTTAAGTCAGCAATACCATTAACTACGGTAGAAATATTTATTTTTGCTTCACTAAGTGTTTTTTGTGTACTCTCAGCAAGCTTACGAACTTCATCAGCAACCACGGCAAAACCTCTTCCATGTTCACCAGCTCTTGCTGCTTCAATAGCTGCATTTAATGCAAGTAGATTTGTTTGATCTGTTATATCAGAAATTGTATCTACGACTTTTAGAATATCTTGACTTTGAAATTGTAAAGATTTTAGTTCTTCATCAAATTCAGCTTCTTTCATTTCTACCTTAGAATCTTCTTCGTTTTGATTTTTAAGTTCTAATTCTATTTTGTTTTTTTCATCATTTAAAATTTTTAGTTGCTCTTTTAAATCATTTATAGTTGACTTATAAGAATCTTCTAGTTCTTGATTTTTTTCTTTAATTGACTGATTTTGAGAACTGATTTGTGTAAATTCATTTTCAAGATTTTGTTTTTCTTGTTTCAATGAAGTTATCTCTTGGTTACAAAAAGAGTTTTCATTTGTTAATTCTTTTATTTTATCTGTATGTCCATACATTGGATAAAGTTCTCTATTTGTTGCTGAATCATCTACTTTAGTGTCTGTTTTTTTACATACGAAATAGCTAATTATAAAGCCAATTGCTATACCCATAATAGTAGCAATAATTAAAAATAAAACTGTGTAATTTTCTAGTGGTTCTTTTGTAGGTTTTTTTACTTGTTTTATAAGGTCAAAACCTTTAGAACTCATATCTATATATAATTTTCTAATTTTTTCTATATTATCACTATTTAAGTTGTCATTTTGCTCATGAAGCTTTGAGAATATTTTTAGAGTTTCATTATATATATTTTGTAAATCTTGAACTTCTAAACTATTTCTTGTAATATTTGAAGATATTTTTTCATGAGTTGATGAAGTTAAATAATATAAAGATAACTTTTCTTCGGTGGAAAGTGATTGAGAAATCTTATCAATCTCTATCTTTAATTTTGAATAATCTTGTTCCATTTCATTTATGGAAGAGGCAAATATAGTAAGTGTTAAAAGTATTATAATTAAAAAAGTTTTCATAAGATTATTTTAGCATAAATCATTCCATAATTAGTTATAACCCAAATAATTCCATAAGAATAAAAAATTTAAACTATCATTGTACTCAAGGTACATTCATTAAAAATTTACACCACCAATAAGGTGGCTTAAAATTTTCACTAAACGCTCCTTAATCACAAGCATAGATAAATTATAAAATCCTTATGGAGTTATTTGGGTAGAATATCATTATGAAAAATAAGTATAAAATTTTAGTAACAAATGATGATGGTTATGAGGCAAATGGGCTTTTAAGTTTAGTAAAGGCTTTAAGAGAATTAGATGGCGTAGAAGTTACCGTGGTAGCACCA
Source organism: Campylobacterota bacterium (assembly GCA_034659595.1). Lineage (GTDB taxonomy): Bacteria > Campylobacterota > Campylobacteria > Campylobacterales > Sulfurimonadaceae > Sulfurimonas. Next base: position 36,475 of record JAYEHQ010000058.1, on the reverse strand, counting down.
GCGAATGAGAAATCTGCTTGTGGACACTCTTTGACATTGGTAAGACCTTTGCGTTTTGTAAGTGTTGGTGATGATTTTTATAAACTTGAAGATGGTACACCGACAGATTGTGTATATCTTTCATTAAGTACGATGTTTGAAAATAATAAGCCAGATTTGTTAGTAAGTGGCATCAATCGTGGTTCAAATATGGGTGAGGATATTACATACTCTGGAACTGCTGCTGGGGCTATGGAGGGAGTTTTACATGATGTTCCTTCTATAGCCATATCTCAGGTGATGGATTTTACAAACCCAGATGGAGATTTTTCTTTGGCATCTAAAACTATTAAAGAGATAGTAAGCAAAATAAAAGATGGTGATTTTCCACTACCTGAGCGAGAATTTTTAAATATTAATATACCAGCTAAGGTTAGTGATGCTGATATGAAAGTAACTTATGCAGGTTATAGACACTATGCAAATGATTCCCATGTTCATAGAAATCCAAGGGGTGAAGAGTATCATTGGCTAGGTTTGCATCCTTTAGCTTTTTCACCCCGCACGGATGCAAAAGGTATGAGTGATTATGAAGCTATAGAAGCTGGATATATATCTATAACACCAATCATGCTTGATATGAGTGCTTACAAAAGTATGGATAAACTCCAAAAATGGCTATGAGATTTGATAGAGTAAAAAAACTTTTAAAAGATGATTTTAGTAAATTAGAAGATGCAAAAGTTATCCTTTTAGGAGTAGGTGGGGTTGGTAGTTTTTGTCTTGATTGTTTATACCGAAGTGGAGTTTCTAATATCACTATAGTAGATTTTGATGAGTTTGATGAAACAAACCAAAACCGTCAAATGTTTTCAGAGATGCATCTAGGTGAAAATAAAGTAGAATCCTTAAAAACTCACTATCCAGAGATAAAAATAATCAACAAAAGAATAGATGAAGAGTGGGTAAAAGAGTTTGATTTTGATGAGTATGATTTGGTTTTAGATGCCATAGATGATAGACTCGCAAAACTAGCTTTAGCTCAAAAGTGCTATAAAAAACTCATATCATCTTTTGGAAGTGCAAAACGACTAGACCCAACATATATAAAAGTGGATGATATTTGGAAAAGTTACGGCGATAAATTTGGCTCAAAAATAAGATATGAACTCAAAAAACGGGGCTTTAGTAAAAAATATAAAGTTATTTTTTCAGATGAAGAGATATGCACAAAAGAAAATGGAAGTTTTATGGGTGTAACAGCATCTTTTGGACTTACTATGTGTAGTGAAGTGGTGAAAATGTTAAGGAAATAGAATTAAGATAGTTTTTGTATTATTGTAATCGAAAAACTATAAAAGGCTTAAGATAATAAAGGAAAAGAATGTTTGATTTTTTAGATGAAGATTGGTTTATTATAACCTTAGAAATTGTATTTTTAGTGTTGATTATTTATGACATAAGGCAGTATATTCGTAATAAGAAAAAAGAGTATATAACAAATATAGTTTTAACTTTTGGTTTCGCTGTTTGGACGCTTTTACCTATGCATACAAAGTATTTTAAGTGGAGTGAACCACAAAAGCAAGAGATGCTAAAAGCTTGTGAAAAAGAGGATAATGCAACGCTATGTAGATGTGAAAATGGTAGTTTATTTAAAGAGTATGGATTTGATGAATTAAAAACTTTAGATACAAAAGAATTAGAAGAGTTTAAAAAAGAAGCTAAAGAGGATTGTTTAGATGATGGTTGGTTCTAAAATTTCTTGTATAGGTATTGTCGGTGATGGATGTGGTGGCGGACGAGAGTTTATTATAGAGGATGAAGTTTTATTCGCTTATGACCCACAAACTGAGGAAAAGATAGTTTTACTAGAAAATATAAAAAATGTAAAAGCTATTTCAAAAAAAGGTTGTAAGCTTTTTATAGAGTGTGAAGATAACAATTTTAAATTTGATTTATCATTAATGAAAGTGGTATAATCATTCTAAATAAAATAACTGACTTTTTATATCTCAAAAGAGTTATCTTTTGTAGCTTTAGGGGGTTGTAGGGACATTTGTCCCTGCTATTAGATTTGGCTTTGCTAAATCAAATATAAAATCAAATAAAAGAGAATAAATATGGATAGAATTGAACCGATGACACTGTTTGGCTATGAAAAATTACAAGCAGAAGTAAAAGACTTAAAAGAGGTGAAAAGACCTCAAACTGTTAAAGATATAGAAGAAGCATTAGAACATGGTGATTTAAAAGAGAATGCTGAATATCATGCAGCAAAAGAGATGCAAAAAAATATAGATAACCGTTTAGGTGAACTTCAAGGGATTTTAGCTTGTTCAAAGATAGTTGATCCTACTGAACTTGAACATTCAAAAATTAGTTTTGGTTCAACAGTTGTTTTAACAGATTTAGATACAGATGAAGAGGTAACATATACAATAGTTGGTGGTTGTGAATCCAATCCAGATATAGGGCTTATATCTTTTGGTTCACCTTTAGCAAAACAGCTTCTTGGAAAAGAGGAGGGTGATGAGTGTAAGATGAGACTTCCTGGTGGTGTAAAAGAGTTCGAGATAGAAGAAGTTAAATATCAAGAGATAGTTTTTGAGTGTTACTAGATGAAAAAAGTTAAAGTAGGAATAGTTGGGGCTAGTGGATATACTGGTTTAGAACTTGTAAAGATTCTTGTAAATCATCCAAATTTTGAATTGACTTATCTAGCTAATTCAGAGGGTGGGACTTCTATTGATAAACTGCATCCATCATTGATAGGTGTATGTGACAAAGAGGTTGTAAAAGCAGATGCGAAGAGTATTGCACAAAGTTGTGAGTTAGTTTTTTTAGCATTACCACATAAAACTGCTATGGCATTTGTAAAACCACTTATAGAACTTGATGTAAAAGTAGTTGATTTATCGGCTGATTATAGATTACCACAAGATATTTATGAAGAGTTTTATACACCTCATACTGATGCTAAAAATTTAGAAGAAGTTGTTTATGGACTTCCTGAACTGAATCGTGAAAAACTTCAAGATGCTTCTCTTGTTGCAAACCCTGGATGCTTCCCAACTTCGGCTATTTTAGGGCTTTTACCATTTATGGATAAAAGAGTTGAAAATACCCCTATCATTATAGATGCTAAGACTGGTGTTAGTGGTGCTGGAAAAAAACTAAGTGAAGTTACTCACTTTGTAAATGTAAATGATAACCTTTTTGCATATAATCCTTTGATGCATAGACATGCACCTGAAATTGCTCAAAAACTGGGTGTTGATTTTGATGAGATAAATTTTGTTCCGCATCTTATACCTTTAACAAGGGGTATGTTATCTTCTATATATATACAAGTTAGTGGCGATTTTGATGCTTATGATGTTTTAAGTAAATATTATGAAGATTCTATCCATATAAGAGTTAGTGATAAGCCAGTAGATATGAAAAATGTAGCTGGAACTAATTTTTGTGATATTTTTGTAAAACGAAAGGGTAATATGCTTTTTATCTCATCAGCGATAGATAATCTTATGCGTGGTGCTTCATCTCAAGCAGTTGTAAATGCAAATCTAATGATGGGTCTTGATGAATCTGCTGGAATACCAAATATAGCTTATGTCCCTTAAGCTAAAAGTAGGTGCATTTTTTATAGTAGATGCACACTACTCATATTTACGACCTCATTTTTTAGATTTTTTAAAAGATATAAAATCACAAAAATTAAAGCCATCTCAACTTATCTTAATGGGTGATATTTTTGATGCTCTCTTTGGTGGTGTATCTAAGACAATAGATGTGAATAATGAAGCTATAAATCTTTTAAACGATATATCAGCGGATATAGAGGTTATATATTTAGAAGGTAATCATGATTTTAATATTAGTAAGATTTTTCCAAATATAAATATTTTTGCAATATCAAAACAACCTATAGAGTGTGATTATAATAATAAAAAAATATTACTAGCTCACGGTGATATTGAATCTCCCATAGCTTATAAATTATATACAGCTGTATTAAGAAATAAGTTTACACTATTTTTATTGAGTTTATTAAATAGGTTGACTAAAAATAAAATATTAAATAAATTAAATACTTATTTAAGTAAAAAAAATGATTGTAATGAATTTATAAATTTTGAAGAGTTTATAAAAAATAGGTTGAGTTCAAAATATAAATGTGATTATTTTATAGAGGGTCATTTTCATCAAAATAAAAGTGTAAAATTTGATGATTTTACATACATAAATTTGGGTGCTTTTGCTTGCAATCAAAGATATTTTAGTGTAAAATCATCCAAAGAATTAGAATTACTGGAAAATTTATTTTCAAAGGAGTCCAAATGACTCCTCTCACCAAAGGTGAAGTTTTAGTGACTGAATATAATAGAAGGAGAAGCTTATGGCTCATGATGACGGTTTAAAAGTAGGTTCAAATGAGATGGAGCTTGTTGATTTTAGAATCTTAAAACAAGATGGAGATAGCGTATATGAAGGTATATATGGTGTTAATGTTTCTAAGGTTCGAGAAATTATTAAAGTTCCAGCACTAACTGAACTACCTGGTACACCTGAGTATATAGAAGGTATCTTTGATTTGCGTGATGTTGTTATCCCTGTAGTAAATTTAGCAAAGTGGATGGGTGTTAATGAACCTGAAGATGCTTCAAAAAATGCAAAAGTTATTATTACAGAATTTAATAATGTACTTATAGGTTTTATTGTTCATGATACTAAAAGAATCAGAAGAATATCATGGAGTGATATAGAGCCATCTACATTTGCTAGTGATTCTGGTGATATGGATGGTAGTAAAATTACAGGTGTTACAAAGATAGAGGGTGATAGTGTATTACTTATACTAGACCTTGAGAGTGTTGTTATGGATTTAGGATTATATGAGCCTGAAACTGACAATATTAATAATGAACAAAAAAATAAGTTTTCAGGATTAGCACTTATTCTTGATGATAGTTCAACTGCTAGAAAAATAGTAAAAGAGGCATTGAAAAAAATGGGCTTTGATGTAGTTGAAGCTGGTGATGGTCAAGAGGGTCTTGATAAATTAGATGAAATCTATGATATGTATGGTGACCAAATTGCAGATTATTTAAAAATAATTATTTCAGATGTAGAGATGCCTAAAATGGATGGTTTCCATTTTGCTGCAAATGCAAAAGATGATGGAAGATTTGGAGATATTCCTATTGTTTTTAACTCATCTATCAGTGATCACTTTAGTGAGATAAGAGGTAAAGAAGCAGGTGGTGAGGGTTATTTAGTTAAATTTCAAGCAAATCAGTTTTATGATGAAGTAGCACGAGTAGTTCATGCTCACGCAAACTAGAAAATATTAGGAGTATAAATATGGATGAATTTCAAGAAATATTGCAAGACTTTTTAATTGAGTCTTTTGAACTTGTTGAAAAGTTAGATGAAGATTTAGTTGAGTTAGAGTCAAATCCTGAGGATTTAGAACTTTTAAATGGTATATTTAGAGTAGCACATACTGTAAAAGGTGCTTCATCATTCTTAAATATGGATGTTTTAACTCATTTAACGCATCACATGGAAAATATTTTAAATAAAGCTAGACATGGTGATTTAGTAATAACTCCTCCAATCATGGATGTTATTTTAGAATCTATAGATTTGATGAAAGAGTTATTAGAAACTATTCGTGATACAAGTGCAGATGCTGGAGTAGATGTATCTGGTTGTGTTGCTAGACTTGATAAAATAGACGGTGGTGATGGTGAAGTTGAAACTCCTGAAGTTTCAGCACCTGTTGCAGAACCAGAACCAGTAGCAGAGGTTGCTCCTGCCGAAGATGAACCTGATTATGATAATATGAGTGATGATGAAGTTGAAGATGAGATAGCTAAACTCCTAGCCGAAAGACAAGAGTCAGATAAAGCAAAAAGACAAGCTAAAATAGATGCTGGGGAAGATGTTCCAAAACCACCTCCATCTCCAGATGAAGAACCAAAGAAAGAAGTAAAAAAAGAACCTGCAAAGCCTGCTCCTGCACCAGCTAAGCCAACTCCAGCTCCAAAGCAAGAAAATCCAACTAAACCAGCTGGCGATGCAAAAGCTGCAGCTCCTGCAAAAAAACAAGTAGCACCTGAGCAAACTATCCGTGTAGATGTTAAAAGACTTGACCATTTAATGAACCTTATTGGTGAATTAGTTCTTGCTAAAAATAGACTTATTAAGATTAATGATGATATGGAAGATCGTTATGAGGGTGAGGAGTTTTTAGAAGAGTTAAATCAAGTAGTATCTATCGTATCACTTGTAACAACTGACTTACAAATTGCAGTTATGAAGACAAGAATGTTACCAGTTGGTAAAGTGTTTAACAAGTTTCCTAGAATGATTCGTGATTTATCTCGTGAACTTAACAAAAAGATTGATCTTCAAATAGATGGTGAAGATACTGAGTTAGATAAGTCAATTGTTGAAGAGATAGGTGATCCATTAGTTCATATTATACGAAATTCTTGTGATCATGGTATTGAAGTGCCAGATGTAAGAAGTGCAGGTGGAAAACCAGAATTGGGTACTATTTCACTTAAAGCATATAATGAGGGTAATCAGATTGTTATCCAAATAGATGATGATGGTAAAGGTCTTGATGCTCAGATGTTAAAAGATAGATGTGTTGAAAAAGCTCTTATAACAGAAAAAGAAGCTGACATAATGAGTGATAAAGATGCATTTGCTCTTATCTTTAAACCAGGTTTTTCAACTGCTGCTGCTGTTACAAATGTAAGTGGTCGTGGTGTTGGTATGGATGTTGTAAAAACAAACATTGAAAAATTAAATGGTATTATTGATATTGAGAGTGAAATGGGTGCGGGTACTACTATTAAGTTAAAGATTCCTCTTACTCTTGCTATTATTCAAGCTCTTTTAGTTGGTGTTCAAGAGGAAACTTACGCTATCCCTCTTGCTTCAGTTATGGAAACAGTAAGAATTTCAACAGATGAAATCTATACGGTTGAGGGTAAATCTGTTATGAGACTTCGTAATGATGTATTATCATTAGTTCACATTGGTGATATATTTGAAGTTGAACGAATTATGGAAAACAATGAATATATTTATGTTGTTGTTTTAGGAGTGGGCGCTCAAAAACTAGGACTTTTAGTAGATACTTTAGTTGGTCAAGAGGAGATAGTTATTAAATCTCTTGGAGAGTATTTAAAAGGTATTGAAGGTATTGCTGGTGCTACTATTCGTGGCGATGGTGGTGTAACACTTATTGTTGATGTTGTAGCTCTTATGGAGATGGCAAGAAGTGTTAAAGCAGCTACTATGATAACAGAGACAGCTGAGAGTGGTAGTAGTAAAAAAGAGAAAAATTCACCTAGTGACTATACTGTAATGATAGTAGATGATTCAAAAACAGATAGAATGATTATGTCTAAAGCTTTAGGTGCAATGGGTGTAACGCTGGTTGAGGCCGTTGATGGTCAAGATGCATTAAGTAAGTTGAAAGATGGTAGTCATGATTTTGATGCTATGCTTGTAGATATAGAGATGCCTAGAATGGACGGTTATACACTAGCAGCAGAGATTAAAAAATATAATAAATATAAAAACTTACCTCTAATCGCTGTAACATCTCGTACAGGTAAGTCTGATCGTATGCGTGGTGTTGAAGTTGGTATGGTTGAGTATATAACTAAACCATATTCTGCAGATTATTTATCTAGTGTAGTATCTAGAAATATTAATTTTAAATTTTAAAGCAGGAGTGAGTAATGAGTGATAAATTAAAACAAGTTATTAATAAACAAGCTGCACAACAAGATGAAGAAGCTAATGAACATAGTGATGATATAGTTCAATTAGTTGGTTTTATAATAGGTGAGGAGGAATATGCTATTCCTATTTTATCTATTCAAGAGATTATTAAACCATTTTCTTGGACAAGAGTTCCACAAGTTCCAGCTTATGTAAAAGGTGTATTTAATATGAGGGGTTCTGTTATACCATTGATAGACCTTCGTTTAAAATTTGGACTTCGTGAACAAAAACATGATGAAAACACCCGTTTCATAGTTATGAAACATGGTGATGATATAGCTGGTTTTATCATAGATAGATTAACTATGGCTATACGAATTAAAAAAGAAAATATTGGTCCTGCACCTGATACACTCATAGGTGATGATACTATGATTGATGGTGTTGGTAAACAAGAAGATAGAATTATAACTATATTAAAGGTAAATAAGTTATTAGAAAGAGATTTCTAGTAACCGATGTTAAACTCCTACTTAAGTATTAACTTAAATAAATTTGAACTCTCTATAAAGTTTTATGGAGAGTTTGATCTACATAAAATTACAGATTATCAAAAAGAGATAGAGTCTATAAATAATAATGATTTAAAAATTGTGAATTTAGATTTTTCAAATTTAGAATTTTTAGATACTGCTGCTTCTATATTTATAAACAATTTACAAAATAATTTTTTAATACAAAATAAAAAAATAAATTTGATATGTAAAAATCAAGATATATTAGATACATTAGAGTTAGTAAAAATAAAAAAAGATACAAAGATAGATGAACTTCAAAAAGAGAATTTTTTTGTTAAGTTAGGAAAAAATTTATTTTTAAACTATGAGTCTTTTAAATCTTTTATAGTATTTTTTGGACATATTTTTATCTCATTGTTAAAATATATATCTTCACCAAAAAATATACGCTATCGTGAGATTTTTTTTGAGATAAATGAAAGTGCAATAAAAGCTTTTTGGATAATATCACTTACTAGTTTTCTGATAGGACTTGTTATAGCTTATCAGTCTGCCTATCAGTTGAAAATATATGGAGCAAATATATTTATCGTAGATATGTTAGGCGTATCCATACTTAGAGAACTCTCCCCACTTATAACTGCTATAGTCATAGCAGGTCGTAGTGCATCATCATATACAGCCCAAATAGGTGCTATGAAAATCACCGAAGAGTTAGATGCTATGAAGACCATGGGTTTTGACCCGTATGCTTTTTTAGTTTTACCTCGCATCATTGCTCTTGTTATCACTATGCCGATATTGATTTTTTTATCAGATATGATGGCTCTTTTTGGTGGGATGCTAATTGCAAATATTGATTTAGCTATTACAACAGAATTATTTTTAAATAGATTTAATGAAGTGATAGATATTAAGCATTTTTATATAGGGATTATAAAAGGTCCTTTTTTTGCATTTTTAATAGCTTCTATCGGTATATATAGAGGGCTAATGGTTAAAAATGACACTCAAAGCATAGGTTTTAACACTACAAAAAGTGTAGTTGAAGCTATATTTGCCGTGATTATATGTGATGCAATTTTTTCCATAGCATTTACAAGTTTAGGAATATAATCAAAATGCAAACTATTATAGAAGTGAAAAATGTAAAAACTGTTTTTGGTGATAAAATAGTACATGATGGATTAAATTTTAAAATAAATAAGGGTGAAATTTTTGGATTGTTAGGTCATAGTGGATGTGGTAAAACAACACTTATGAAAGAGATGGTGATGCTTCAAGATATGCATAGTGGCAGTATAGATATTTTAGGATATGATATTGCTAATATTGACTTTGAAAATTCTCAAAAATTAAAACAACAATGGGGTGTTTTATTTCAAGCTGGTGCGTTGTTTTCATCTTTAACTATCGCTCAAAATATTGCATTACCCCTAAAAGAATATACCGATTTATCTCCTAAAATGATAGATGAAATAGTAAGATTTAAAATAGATATAGTTGGATTAAAACAACTAGATGCAAATCTCTTTCCATCAGAAATTAGTGGTGGTATGAAAAAAAAAGCAGGACTTGCTCGTGCTTTATCAATGGATCCAAAACTTCTTTTTTTGGATGAGCCTACAAGTGGATTAGATCCAATTTCAGCTCGTGAATTTGATGCTTTAATTTTAAAGTTAAGAGATTTATTAGATTTAACTATTGTAATGGTTTCACATGATTTAAAATCAATAAATACTACTCTTGATAGAATGGCTATAATTGATAATAAGAAAATAGCTTATGAGGGAAGATTAGATAAAATATCTTCAGTTGAAAGTAAATTTATACAAACATTTTTTAAAGAGGATTTTTAGTAATGAATAATAAAGTAAACTATGGTTTAGTTGGTTTTATAGTGCTTGTTGGAATGTTTCTAATGTTTGTATTTTCTTATTGGTTATTAAAACCATCAGATGAATTACAGATGAAAAAATATATTATACATTTTGATGAGTCAGTTTTAGGTTTAAATATAGATGCTCCAGTTAAGTATAGAGGTATAGATGTTGGTAAGGTTATAAAACTTTCTATAAATCCAAAAAATACTGAGCAAATAGAAGCTCTTATCGATATTTCAAAAACAACACCTGTTAAAGAGGATACTTTAGCTAAACTTACTTCTCAAGGTATTACTGGACTTAGTTATATTAACCTTAGTTTAGGTAAAAATACAACACCAGAACTTAAAGTATTTGGGGATAATAAATATCCAATCATAAAAACAACACCATCTCTTTTTGCTAAACTTGAATCATCTTTTAGTGATGTAACAGAGGGATTTTCAGATACTTTAATAAAAACAAATCGTCTTTTAAATAATGAAAACCAAAAACAATTTTCTTTAGTTCTGAAAGAAACAGCAAGTTTTATGCAAAATATGAATAAACTTTTAGATGATGAGATGATTGAAAATCTACAAAATTCCGCTAAAAACTTAGATAGTACAACAGCAAAATTAGATGTCATGATTCCATATATTGATAAATTTATAGAGAGTTCTATAACTTGGGAAGATAATATTTCAAATTCATTTAGTTCTATTATGGAGAGTTATCTTGGTATAAAAAGTTCAATGGATGAGTTTAAAAGAGCAATGTCTAGTGGTGAATTTAATATCAAAGAGATAACAAACGATACTATACCTATAATAAACAATGCAATGTTAGAGATGCAAGCTTTAATGATAAAAGTTGAAGATTCATTAAATAAATATGATAGAAGTCCATCTGATATATTATTTAGACAAGAAGAGATTAAAAAAGGTCCAGGGGAATAAGATGAAGTACATTTTAATATTATCTATAGTTTTATTATTTAGTGGTTGTTCTATAGTTAAAGAACCTTTAACAGAGTATCAGATTAATGTAAAAGTAGCACCAACAGATATAAATGTAAATAGATGTAATGATAAGAGTATAAAAGTGTTGCAAAGCTTCTCCTCTGTCAAATTAAAAACACTAAATATGAATTATATTCAAGGTGAAAATAAAGTATATACCTATTCAAAATCAATGTGGAGTGATTCACCAAATAGTGCAGTAACTTCCGAGGTGGTAAAACTTTTAAAAGACTCAAACTTATTTAAAAATGTTCAAATATCTAGATCAAGAGCAAAAAGTGATTTTATTTTAGAAACAAATATTGAAAATTTTATTCAATATTTTAGTAATGAATTAAACAGTTCTTATGTTGTTGTAGCAATAACTTTTACAATAATAGATGCAAAAACAAATTTAGTAATCTCTTCAAAAAGTTTTAAAGCAAGAAAAGATTCTAAAACGCTAGATGCTGATGGTGGAGTAGAGGCATTAAATAGAGCATTAAATAATATTTTAATTCAAAGTAGTTATTGGTTTAAAGAGGTTTGTAGATGATTTTAGAAGATGAATATAAACAAAGACGAGATAGTTTAGTAAGTAAATTTTCAAAAAATTCGATAGGTGTTGTTTTTAGTGCTACAAATAAAACTAGGTCTAATGATACTGAGTACCCTTTTAGACAAGATAGTAATTTTTATTATCTAACTGGATTTAAAGAGGATAATTCAGTTTTAGTATTTCTTAAAAAGAAAAATAAAACAAAAACTATTTTATTTGTCCATAAAAAAGACAAAATGCAAGAGTTGTGGAATGGGAAGAGACTTGGTGTTAAAAAAGCAAAAAAAAGATTTTTAATAGATGAAGTTTATTTAGTTGATGAGTTTGAAGAGAAAATAAAAGAGTATCTGTCTAAGAGTAAAAATCTATATTATGATTTTAAATTGGATTTTTCAAAAGTTCAAACTCTTTTAGAGTGTGCAAAGGATATATATAATTACAAGAATATATCTAAAGATATTAGTTTAATGAGATTGATAAAATCAGAATCAGAAATAAGTTTAATAAAAAAAGCTATAGCTATAACTAAAGATGCTCATCATAAAGCTATGTTTATGGATAAAATTTCTAAAAATGAGAGGAGCGTTCAAGCAGAGATAGAGTATATATTTAAAAAAAATATGGCTTACAGTGACGCTTATACCTCTATAGTAGCATCTGGAAATAGTGCAAATACATTACACTATATTTCTAACGATAAAGTTTTAAAAGATAATGATTTAATCCTTATAGATGCAGGGTGTGAATATGAATATTATGCTAGTGATATAACAAGAACTATACCAGTTTCTAAGAAGTTTACACAAGCTCAAAAGGATTTATATAATCTTGTTTTAGATGTCCAAGTGAAGATTATCTCTATGATAAAACCATCTGTATTAAGAAGTGATTTACATAAAAAAAGTGAAGAACTTTTAGTAGATGGGATGATAAAACTTAAAATACTAAAAGGCAAAACTAAGAAGCTTATAAAAAAGCAAAAACATAAAAAATATTATCCACATGGAATAGGGCATTGGATGGGGTTAGATGTGCATGATTGTTGTCCATATAAAAATTTTAAAGGTGATGAAATAGCTTTAGAAGAGGGTATGGTTTTAACAATAGAGCCAGCAATATATTGTGATAAAAATGATAAAACTATACCTAAAAAATATCGTGGCATAGGGATAAGAATAGAAGATGATATTTTAGTAACAAAAGATGGATATGAAAATTTATCTTGTGACATTTTTAAGAGTATAAAAGATATAGAAAAATAATATTTACTAATGTAAAGTATAATTTAGTATTATTATAATATAATTTATTATAAAAAAAGGAGATAGATTATGAAATTATTTTTAATGTTTACATTACTATTTAGTTCTCTAAGTTTTGCTGATGAAGCTGATAAAAAGAGTAAGGAATTGTTAAAAGAACAAGTAAAAGAACAGATGCAAAGGGAAGAGAAGTATGCTAGAGAGCAAACTTTTTATCAAGCAAACAATTATGACTTTAAAGGTTCAGAAGTAAATCAAGATTCAGTATCTAATTTAAAAGAGATAGAAGTTGATGATTTTAATATGGATTCTGTTTACGATTAAATTATTTTCGTTTCCTCTACTTATAGCAAGATAAATTATCTTGCTATAGTGAATCTAAATCTTCGTTATCTTCCTCTTTTTTAGGACATCTTGAAATACTAGCTACATCATCACCTTTAACTATATATACGCCAGATGTATTTCTACTCGATTTTGAGATAGTTTGCATATCAACTCTTATCATTTTCCCAGCTTTTGTTAAAGCCATCATATCCATGTTCTCATCAACCATAAGACAACCAACAACATTTTTACCAGTTTTAGCAGTCATTTTCATAGCGATAACACCACTACCACCACGGTTTGTTAATCGGTACTCACCAGCTTCAGTTCTTTTACCAATACCTTTTTCAGATACTACTAAAATTTCTTGTTCATCATCTGCAATAATATTTGCATCTACTACTTCATCTAATGCATGTTTAAACTTGATGCCACGAACACCACGAGTATTTCTACCTTGATCTCTTGTTTTTTCTATCTCAAATTTTATACATTGACTCATTTTAGTCATGATAAATAAGTATCTGATGTTTTGGTCTGCAATTTTTGCTGTTATGAGTGAATCATCATCATCAAGACTTATAGCTTTTACACCATTACTTCTTATATTACTAAATTCACTTAGATTTGTTCTTTTTACTACACCTTTTTTTGTGAAGAATACTAATGATTTTTCTTCTGAGAAATCTGTAGTTGGTATGATAGATTGAATTTGTTCATTTGCTACAAGATTTAGAAGATTTACAACTGCTTTACCTTTTGCAGTACGACTTCCTTCTGGGATTCTATAAACTTTTAACCAATGAAGTTGACCACGATCAGTTACAAAAAGAAGAGTATCATGAGTATTACAAGTGAAAAATTTTTCAATAAAATCATCTTCATAGGTAGTAACGGCAGTTTTGCCTTTTCCACCTCGTTTTTGTTTTTCGTATGAAGCTAAAGGCACTCTTTTTATGTAACCACGGTGAGTAATAGTTACTACCATAGGTTCATTTGGAATTAAATCTTCAATATCTATATCATCATAGTCATCTTCGATTTCAGTTCTTCTTTTGTTAGTATATGAAAGCATAACTTCATCAAATTCATCATTAATAATACTATGAAGAACAGCTTCACTTTTTAAAATTGATTCTAAATATTTTATTTGTTCATGAAGTTCATGAAGTTCATTTTCGATTTTCTCTATTTGTAAACCAGTTAAACGACCTAGTCTCATTGCAACTATATTTGTTGCTTGGATTTCAGAAAAATCAAACTCTTTAACAAGATTATCTTTCGCTTCATCCTCATCATTAGAAGCACGAATAGTATGAATTACATCATCAATAATATCAATAGCTTTTTTAAGACCTTCTAATATGTGGGCTCTTGCTTTTGCTTTTTCAAGATCAAATATAGTACGACGAATAATTACAGTTTTACGGTGATTTATGAAGTGTTTTAAAATATCTATAATTCCAAAAATTCTAGGTTCTTGATTTAAAATTGAAAGCATTATAATACCAAAGGTAGTTTGCATCTGAGTTTGTTTGAAAAGGTTGTTAAGAACTATTTCACTAATAGCATCTTTTTTAAGCTCAATCACAACTCTCATGCCATCACGGTCAGATTCATCACGAATAAGAGTAACACCATCTATCATTTTTTGGTTTACAAGATTATCAATGTTTTCAATTAGACGAGATTTGTTAACTTGATAAGGAAGTTCATCAAGAACAATAATCTCTTTTTTACCTTTTTGCTCTATATGTGTTTTAGCACGAACTTTAATACGACCACGACCTGTTTCATAAGCATCCATTATCCCTTTTTTACCAAAGATAATACCACCAGTTGGAAAATCAGGTGCTGGGACATGTTCCATAACTTCTGGTACGGTGATATTTGGATTTGCTAAAATAGCTTTTAAAGCATTCATAATCTCTATAGGATTGTGAGGGGGAATATTAGTAGCCATACCAACAGCAATTCCAGATGAACCATTTATAAGTAGATTTGGAACACGAGTTGGTAAAACATCAGGTTCTTGTGTAGTACCATCGTAGTTATCAATCATATTTACTGTATTTTTATATAAATCTTTTTGAAGTTTACCATCAACTGAATATACACCAAGCACTTCCCCAGCATATTTACTCATACGAGCTTCTGTATATCTCATAGCAGCAGCACTATCCCCATCAACAGAACCGAAGTTTCCTTGACCATCTACAAGTTCCATACGCATAGAAAAATCTTGTGCCATACGAACAAGTGCATCATATACAGCTGTATCACCATGTGGGTGGTATTGACCAATAACATCACCAACTATACGAGCAGATTTTTTAAACTTTGCACTGTGAGAAAGGCTTAGTTTATCCATTGCATAAAGTATTCTTCTATGAACTGGTTTTAATCCATCCCTTACATCAGGTAAAGCACGACCTACGATAACACTCATAGAGTAGTCAAGATAACTATCTTGAAGAGTTTTTTCTATATTTATAGTTTGTATATTATTTGGTAAATCACCCATTAAAACACCTAGAAAATTAATTTTATTTATTTTATCTTAAAACCCCTTAATTTTTTATATGTATAAGAAATATACAATTTATGAATAATTATATAAATACTTTTTAGATACAATTTTAAAATAAATCAAATTAGGAGTTCATATGAAAAGAGTAGAAGCAGTTATAAAACCATTTAAACTAGAAGATGTAAAAGATGCATTAGCTGAAATAGGGATAGAGGGTATGACAGTTAGTGAGGTAAAAGGTTATGGTCGTCAAAAAGGTCATAGTGAACTTTATCGTGGTGCAGAATATGTAGTTGATTTTTTACCAAAAGTAAAAATGGAAATGATAATTGATGAAAAAGATGTTGAAAAAGTAACTACAGCGATAGTTGAAGCTGCGCGCACTGGTAAAATAGGTGATGGTAAAATTTTCGTTAGTGATATAGAACAAATTATTCGTATTCGTACGGGTGAAACTGATATAGAAGCAATATAATTTAAATCCTTTTACAATTGGTTATTTTTTAATCAGTTAAACTATTTTTAAAAAAGAAAAATCAGATAGAATAGCCCACAAATTTATATACAAGGGTTATTCTAATGATAGAGTCTGATTTTAAATATATTATAGACACTTTCTTCGCACTATTTTCTATGGTATTGATTATAATGATGGTACCAGGTTTCGCTATGCTTGAAGCTGGACTTGTTCGTTCTAAAAATGTTACAGCAGTTTTAACGATAAATGCACTTACATATGCAATAGCATCTACGGCATTTTTACTTATAGGTTATGATTTAGCATTTGGTTCATGGGAAAACGATTCTATGAGCATGTGGGCCGCATTTTTATTTCAAATGGCATTTGTTGGTAAAACTGTAAATATTATGAGTGGTGGTGTTAGTGAGCGAGTTCGAATTATCCCTGTAGCTATTTTTGCAGTTGTTATGGGTGGATTACTTTATCCTACTATTGTAAACATTTCTTGGGGTGCTGATATGTTAGCTGGAACATTTTTAGATATTGATATGTATGATTTAGCTGGTTCAACTGTAATTCACTCTACTGGTGGATGGGCATTACTGGCTGCACTTATGATTATGGGTGCAAGAAAAGGAAGATATGGTAAAAATGGTGCGGTTAAAGTTATCCCTGCTTCAAATATCCCTTTAGTATTTTTAGGTGCTTTTCTTTTATGGATAGGTTGGTTTGGATTTAATGGTGGTTCAGTTGGTAGTATTTCTAGTGTTGAAAATGCAGATTTAGTAGCTAAAACTATTATGAATACAAATACAGCTGGACTTGCAGGTGCAATTATAGCAACTATTATTATGTATATTAGATATAGACTTTTTGATATTACAATGCTTTTAAATGGTGCATTGGGTGGACTTGTAGCAGTTACAGCAGGACCAGACCTTTATGATGTATATACTCCTATTTTAGTTGGTGCAATTGGTGGTGCTTTAGTTGTTTTTGCTATTCCACTTTTTGATAAATTAAAATTAGATGACCCTGTTGGTGCATTGTCTGTACACCTTGTAAATGGTATATGGGGAACTCTAGCCGTAGGTATTTTTGTATCTGAAATCTCTTTTATGGCTCAGTTAAAAGGTGTAGTTGTTGTAGGAGCTATTGTATTTCCGATAGCTTATATAACAATATTTGTAATTAATAAAATAATCTCTTTTACAGCGGATGAAGAGGAACAACTTGAAGGTATGGATGCCGTTGAATGTGGTATCACTTCTTATCCTGAATTTAAGAGAACTGTATAGTTTTACACTTATTTAATACTACTTCGGTAGTATTAGCCCATGATTCGATATATTAATCTCCTTTTCTATCTCTATTTTTTTTCATCTAATTATCTTTAACAATCTTTTTTCTAAGTCAAAAAGTGACTTAAATATACAAGTGCCTATTATATATATATATTAAAAAGGTAGATTTAATACTTCTTTATATATAATCATCAACATGACAAATACAAATATATCTTTTATAACAATAGATGAATTGAAAAATTCATTAGCTAATCATACTCTTGTTGATTCTTCTCAAACTCTTATACAGCTTTTTTGTGCAAATACAGATATAGAATTTATTAAAAAAATTCAATTATTGTTTAATGATGAGTTTCCGAAGTCTGTTCTAGTTGGTACAACTACAGATGGAATAATTGAAAACTCTAATGTATTTAATGATATTAAAAGTATAGTTTCTATTACGACATTTAAAAATACATCTTTAAAATCACTATTGATTGAACATTCTTATAACAGTTTTAATACTGGTAAAGTGTTAGCTAAATCTATATGTAATGATGATACAAAAGTTATTATTAGTTTTTTAGATGGTATCCATTCTAATGGTGAAGAGTATGTAAAAGGTATAAATGATATAAGTCCATCTGTAGTTTTATCTGGTGGACTTTCTGCTGATAATGGAAATATGGTTGAAACTTACATTTTTGACAAAGATAATATTGTTACAAATGGTGCAATAGGTGTTTCTCTTAGTGGAAACTCTTTAAATGTAACTACTAATTATAATTTTGACTGGATGCCAATAGGTAAAAAATTAAAAGTTACAAAAGCTATTAAAAATCGTATTTATGAGATAGATGGTATCTCTGCTGTTGATACTTATGCAAAATATATGGGTAAAGATTTAGCAGAAAAACTACCACAGATTGGGATAGAATTTCCATTGATATTTGAAGAAGATGGAGT
This sequence comes from Campylobacterota bacterium, assembly GCA_034659595.1. GTDB lineage: Bacteria > Campylobacterota > Campylobacteria > Campylobacterales > Sulfurimonadaceae > Sulfurimonas. Next base: position 17,967 of record JAYEHQ010000058.1, on the reverse strand, counting down.
TTCAGTTGGTCGTGCAGTTTTATTTAAGCATGATGATGGTTCTTTGACATTTGCAGGTAATATAAAAGAGGGTGAACTCGTTCGTTTTGGTGTAGGAAATATTGAAACAATTTTAAGAAATAATAATTATCATACAAAAAGTTTTTTAGAAAGATTAAAATACGAAACTGAAGCAATCTTTGTGTATTCATGTATGGCAAGACGAAGATTTATGAATGAATATACAGAGATGGAATTGAAGTCATTAGCTAGTATAGGAAATGTTTCTGGTTTTTTTACTTATGGAGAATTTTTTCATTCACAATCAAGTAAGCAACTTCTTAATGAAACTATGACAATTTTAGCTTTATCTGAAGAAAAAAATCCATTAAATATTAATATAGAAGAGATAATAACAAAGCAAGAGTTTGAAATCAATTCAGGTCATGTTTTAGCACACCTTGCAAATACAGTATCTAATGAATTAGCAGAATTAAATGATAATTTAGAACAAAGAGTTAAAGATAGTTTAGATTATATATATAAGCAAGCATATTATGATGAATTGACAGGATTTTCAAATAGATTAAGTTTGATAAAAGAGCTTAGGTCTTTTCTTGGAAAAGTGCTATTTTTAATAAATATAGATGATTTTACAACAATTAATGATTTTTATGGATTAGCAATTGGTGATAAAGTATTAAAGCAATTAGCAAATGCTTTAAAAAATATGACAATAAATTCTGAAGCGGAAGTTTTTAAGCTTCCTTCTGATGAATTTGCAATAGTAATGCCTATTGACTATAGTGTTGCTTGTATTGAACAAAAAGTAAAAGAGATTATCTCTGCTGTTGAAGAAGAGGAATTTTTACTTAACGGTCATAATACTCATGTTACAGTAACTGTTTCAGCTGCTTTTATAAAAGATAGTTCTACATGTTTTGCAAATGCTGATATGTCTTTAAAACTTGCAAAAAAAGCTGGTAAGGACTATATGATTTATAGTGAAGATATGAAGCTTTCAAAACAGTATAAAAATAATATTACAATGGCAAATACGATTAAAGATGCAATCTCTTCAGATAATATTATTCCGTATTATCAGCCTATTTTTTGTGCAAAGACAGGTAAAGTAGAAAAGTATGAGTCATTAGTAAGACTTAGAAATAGTGAAGGAAAAATATTAAGTCCATTTTTCTTTTTAGATATAAGTCAAAAGATAAAGCTTTATTCTTATATAACAGAGATAATGATAGAAAAAACATTTTCTTTTTTTGGTGAAAATGGTTTAAATTTTAGTGTAAATCTTGCAATTGTAGATATTTTAAATGAGAAAACAAGAAAATTTATTTTTGATAAAATATCTGAATATAATATTGCTAAACAGTTAACTATTGAGATAATAGAAACTCAAGAGATAGAGAATGAAGATAGTATTCATAGTTTTATAGATGATGTTTATACTTGTGGTGCCAAGATAGCCATAGATGATTTTGGAAGTGGCTTTGCAAACTTTGAACACATGACAAAAATCAGATCTGATTATATGAAGATTGATGGTTCATTGATTAAAAATATAGATACAGATAGCGATGCAAGAATGGTAATTGAAACTATTGTTATATTTGCAAAAAAACTTCGTAAAAAGACTGTAGCAGAATTTGTTAGTTCTAAAGAGATTTACGATATTGTAAAAGAGTTAGATATTGATTATATACAAGGGTATTATGTAGGTGAACCTAATAACGATATTATAAAATAGAAACTAAGTTTCTATTTTTTAGTAACTATATAAAGTTGCTCATGTTTTAATCTTTTTAAAATATCCATAACACTTACAAAGTCTTGAAATTTTGAATTTTTATCACTTCTTAAAACAACCGTTTGTTTAGTAGATATAAGTGAAAGTTTTTCCTCTAATATTTTTAATGAAACTTTTTCTTTGTCATAAAATGTTTCACCTTTTTCATTCACATATATAGTTATCTCTTTTTTTAACTCTTCTTTAGTTGTTGTTTTAGCTTCTGGTAAATCTACAGGGATTATGCCTTGTTTTATGAATGTAGTAGTTGTTAAAACTATCACCAATAAAACAAGCATAATATCTATGAATGGTATAACATTTATCTCATCAAATCTTTTATGTGATTTTCTACATTTAGCCATTTTTTATATCAAACTTTGCAAGGATTTTTTCAACTTTTCTTAGTGAAATAGTATAGAAAACTATGGCGGGTATCGCTACTACTAGCCCCATAGCTGTAGCTTTTAATGCAAGAGCTAGTCCCATCATTATTTTTTTAGCATCTACAGCTCCAGCATCACCCATAGTATAAAATGTTATCATGATACCAAGAACAGTACCAAGTAGCCCTATATAAGGAGCATTTGTGCCAATAGCACTTAAAACTCCTATATTATTTGTCAAATCAATATCAAGGTCATCTCTATGCTCATAATCGTCTATTCTTACAGTTTTGTAAAAAATCATTCTCTCTATAAAAAGCCAAAATGTTACGACGCTCATAAGTAGTAAAATCCCCATAACTCCATAGTCTAATCCTCTTTCAGCATAGTCTAAAAAATTTCCTGCTTCCATAAATCAATCTTCCTTTTTAAATTTTAATATTATTGTAGTTCCAATATTTATTTTTGATACAATGTTTAAAGATATATTATTTGTATCACAAAATCGCTTAATCATACCAAGACCAATCCCAAAACCTTTTATACTAGCATCATTTTGATAATAGTTGTCAAATATATGTATAATCTCAACTTCATCTATTCCGCATCCATAATCTTTAATTTTTAGCTCATTTTGATTTAATTCTATCTCGATAGTATTAGATTTATCTGAGTATTTAACACCATTATCAATTATGTTATCAATAATTTTAGATAGACCTATCTTATCATTTAAAATTTGTGTAGGTTCTAAATTTAGATTAAAAGTGATGTGTGGATATATGTTTTGTAAAAAATCAATTCTTTGTTTTATTAATTCATCTAATGAAAAAAGTTCTTCTATTTTTATTTTAGTTTGAGTTTTTATCATATAGTCCAATTCATTATATCTGAGTTGAAGCATATTTGAAGCATTTTTAATTCTATTTAACCGTTTGATATTTTTTTCATCATTAATGTTTTTTTGAAGCATTTGTAAATTTGTTTTAATAGTTGTTATAGGTAAGTTTAGTTCATGTAGAGTTTCATTTGAAAGGTTTTTTATATTTATAACATATCTCTCTAGTGGATCGACTGCTAGTTTTGATATAAATACACCAGCTAAAATAGTAAGGCAAAGAAAGATTATGCTAAGAATATATATATTTTCAATTTTAATTTCATTTAAAATATAGTTAATTGTTATTGAAAAAGTTGTAACAGTTAAAAAATAAAAAATAAAAATATATATTCGTTGATTACGAAACAAGTTTATACCCAATACCGCGAATATTTTGAATCGTTATATTTGGAACTAATTGTTTTATGCGGTTTATATAGACTCTTACAGCACCATTACTTCCACCATCAGATGCATTCCATAATTCTTGAATTATTAAATCTTTTGAAACAGTTGAATTGACATGCTTCATGAGAAGTAAAAGAAGTTGATACTCTTTTATAGATAAATCTAACTCTTTGTTATCATAAATAATTCTATTAAGAGTTTCATTATGAGATAATAAACCAATTTCAGTGCAAATACTTGTTTTAGTTCGTTTTAAAAGTGCGTGGATTCTAAGTAACAACTCATCATTGTCAAATGGCTTTGTTATGTAGTCATCGCCACCAGTCAAAAAAGCATCTTTTAATTTATCTTTGTGAGATGTTAAAAAGATTGTAGGAGTATTATCATCTGCATCTCTTAGTTCTTTTAATACAGTTAAACCATTTATAAGTGGAACATTAATATCAAGTAGATATATATCAAATTTATTTTCAAAAGTTGTGTCAATAGCTTGTTGACCATTAACACAATGGGTAACTAAATACTCTTCATCTTCAAGTAAATCTACAATAGTTTCTCCAAGAAGAATATCATCTTCAAGGAGTAAAATCTTATTCGACACTCTCTATAGCCCAACTTATAGTTTCACCACCATACATTGGAACTACTGTACCATATTTTGCAGGTACTTCAAAAGGACGATTTTCAAGTGTAATTTCTTTAAATTCTGGACAAATACCATAGATGCTTTGAGCATTGTCACTTACAAATGCTTGAAGATTGTCTAACTTGTCGTATTGGTCAAAAATTTCACATAGAAGTTGTAGGGCAATAGGTGCTGTAAATACACCAGCAGCACAGCCACAAGTCTCTTTTTTATGTTGTGGATGTGGAGCAGAATCTGAACCAAACATAACTTTTGGATGAGCTTCAAGAGCAATGCTAAGAAGTGCATCTAAATCTTCTGGTCTTTTTGCTATAGGTTTACAAAAGTGATGAGGCATCATCATCCCACCGATAACATCATCAAGAGTTAAAAGAAGGTGATGAACTGTAATAGTTGCATAAAGATTATCATACTTATCTAACATCTCAACTGCTGATTTTGTAGTGATATGTTCCATAATAATTTTTAGTTTTGGAAAGTTTTTAGCTAAAAGTTCATATACACTCATAAACTCCGCTTCTCTATCCATAACAAAACCATCTGTTTCACCATGTACACAAAGAGGAATTTCAAGTTCCGCCATAGTGTCTAAAGTCTCACGCATCTCTTCAATGTTAAAAGATGAAACTCCACCATCAGAATTTGTTGTAGCACCATCTGGGTAAAGTTTGATAGCTGTAATCTCATCACGAACAGATTCTAAAAAAGATTTAGAGTAATTTTTATAAAAAAGTGTCATATATGGTTCAAAGTAGTCATTTGGAACAGCTGCCATAACTCTTTTCTTGTACTCTTGTACATCTTCTAGTGTTGTAACAGGTGGTACAAGGTTTGGCATAATAATAGCACCGCTTAAGCTATAAGCTGAAAGTGGAGCTACAGTTTCAAGCATAACACCATCACGAAGGTGTAGATGCATATCAAGTGGCATTAATAAAGTTTTAGTTTTCATAATTATCCTTTACGCCATTTTAACACAAAATTAATAATTATTATGTATGATTATCTAAATTATTAGCAGGAGAAAAGAATGAAAAGAATTTTTATTTTAATAACTATTTTATTGTTTAGTAAAACTCTTTTAAGTGCAGGGAGTTTTTCAAAAGTTGCAACTGTTGAGCCAGTTTTAACTCAAAAAGGTAAAGAGAAACATTGGTGTCCAGTTTGTGGGATGAATATAAAAATGTTTTATAAAACTTCACATAGTTCAAAACTTAAAGATGGCAAAGATAGACAATACTGTTCTATAAGATGTTTAGCAGTGGATATGTTAGAGTATGAAATAGATGTAGATAGTGTTAAAGTTATAGATGCATCTACACAGAAACTTATAGGTGCAAATAAAGCTTTTTATGTTGTAGGTTCTAAAGTAAAAGGGACTATGACTAAAGTAAGTAAACTTGCATTTGCTTCAAAAAATGATGCCAAAAAGTTTGTTAAGAAAAACAAAGGAAAAGTTGTAGATTTTACAACTGCATTAAATCTAGCAAAAGAGTCTTTAAAATCAGATATTGCAATGATTAAAAAGAAAAAAGAGAAAAAAATCTATCCTATGGGTGAAAAAATATTTCAAAAAATGTGTCAAAGCGATATTGACCCTACAAAATACATAGAAATAAATGAGTTAAAATCAGATATAAAAAATAATAACCTTTGTAAACCTTTAAAAGAGAAACAGTTACAAGCATTATCTTTATATCTTTGGGAAGTGAAAAGATTTGGAGATTTAGGTGCAATACAAGGGACAGTAAAAGTAAATGAAGATGAAAAATGTCCAGTATGTGGGATGTTTACTTATAAATACCCAAGATGGGCAACTCAGATTTTTTATAAATATGAAACAGACGAATTTCATTACTCTTTTGATGGTGTAAAAGATATGATGAAGTTTTATTTTGACCCTATGGAGTGGGGAAAATATGAAAAAGCAAAAAGGGATAGCATCTCTAAAATGTTAGTAACAGATTACTATTCTCAAAAAGCGATAGATGCAAGAGATGCTTTTTATGTGATAGGTAGTGACATATATGGTCCAATGGGTGATGAACTAATACCGTTTATAAATGAAGAGGACGCCAAAACTTTTCATAAAGACCACTATGCTAAAAAGATTTTAAAATTTAGTGAGATAACAGCACAAGAAGTTTATAAGCTAGATGAATAAAAAAAGTAAAAAACTTTCTTTTATTTTTATGTTTTTATTTGCTATGCTCATAGTAGAGGGTGTGTATATAAATTCCACAAAATCTATGACGCAAGAATCTCTTGAAAAGAAAAAAGTATTTTTAGAAATTTCTACACTTCCAGACTTAGCTATATCAACAGAATCAACAGCACTTAGACATAGAAGTTTATCTACTGTTTTTTCCATATATAAAGATGATGGAAGTTTGAGGGAATACTTTGTATCTACTTATGCTTTATCTCATTCACATATTGAGAGATAATGAAAAATAAAAAAAGTTTAAGTATAATCAATTTTTTTTCGTTAAGTTTTAAATTGACTTATATATGTAATAACATTATAATTACTAAAAGGAGTTTATTATGACAACACTCACAAGAATTGGAAATTCACAAGGTATTAGAATTCCGAAACCTTTAATTCAACAAGCACATCTTGAAAATGTTAGTTTAGAGTTAGAAGTTTTAGAAAATGGTTTATTAATCAAACCAATTAACAATATAGGTAGAGATACTTGGAAAGAGAATATTGAACAAGTAATCTCTAGTCATAAAGGTTTTCAAGATGAAGGATTATTAGAAGATTTACTTAATGATAATGATTTAGAAGAATATGAATGGTAGTAGAAAGATATGAAATCTACCTTGTTAAATTAAATCCAACTGTTGGTTCTGAAATTCAAAAAACTAGACCATGCATAGTGATTTCACCTAATGAAATGAATATTTTAAAAACAGTTATTGTTGCTCCAATGACATCTAAAGGTTTTGATTTTATATTTAGACCAACAATAAAGTTTGAAAAAAAAGATGGGTTAGTATTACTAGACCAGATTAGAACAGTCGATAAAACAAGACTCGTAAAGAAACTTGGCGATGTTGATAAAATAACATCAAAAGAAATTTCAAAAATGCTAGTTAATATGTTTGAACTGTGATTAAAAATTTTATAATAGATAATTTAATATGAAAAATAAAATAAATATATACCTAATAGAGTATGCAATAAATGCAATCCTTAGACAAAAATATAAAAGTCTTTTTATAACTGTTGTATTTACTATACTTACATTTCTTTTGACATCTGTTTTCTTTATAACAAACTCCATAAAACATGAACTTAACTCAACAGTAGATGCTCTACCTCAGATAGTAGTGCAAAAGGTAAAAGCTGGTAAAAGTTATGATATAGATGTAGATGCTGTAGATAATATACTAAGCATAGCTGGGGTTAGTGATGCAGTGGCTAGAGTTTGGGGATACTATCTTTTTGAAAATATAAATACAAATCTCAATGTAAATTTTACTCTTATAGGAGTTGAACAGTTTGAAAATCAATATAAAAATTCTCTTAATTTAATAGTAGAAAAAACAGATTTTGAAACAGATGAAGAGATGCCATCTATGGTACTGGGTAAAGGCGTAAAAGATATTATGTCTGAGAATTATTATAAAGAGTATTTTAATTTTATAAAACCAGATGGTGATTTTAAAAAAGTTAGTATTGCTGGGGTATTTGATGCAGATACTCAACTAGAATCAAATGATATGATAGTTATGAGTAAAGATATTCTAAGAGAGATTTTTGACATGCCTGAGTCAAAAGCTACCGACATAGTGGTAAAAGTTGCAAATCCAGAGGAGATACCAACTATTGCTTTAAAAATTAAACAGTTATATCCAGATGTTAGAGTGGTTACAAATGAAGATTTGAAAGTTAGTTATGAAAATATTTTCAACTATAAGGGTGGTGTATTTTTAGCACTTTTTATCATCTCTTTATTTACATTTTTCATGATTGTATATGACAAAGCGAGTGGACTCTCAGGTGAACAAAAAAAAGAGATAGGGATTTTAAAAGCAATAGGATGGAGAGTTGATGATGTACTTAAAGAGAAGTTTTATGAGAGTTTTATCATCTCATTTTTTTCTTATACTTTAGGAGTTACAATCTCTTTTGCTTTTGTTTATCTACTTCAAGCACCTATACTTAGAAATATTTTCGTAGGTTACTCTGAACTTAAAACATCGTTTGAATTACCTTTTATATTTGATGTTCAAACTCTATTTTTAGTATTTTTCCTAAGTGTCCCTATCTATGTAGGAGCTACCATCATACCATCATGGAGAATTGCTACACTTGAAGCTGATGAGGTTATAAGATGATGAAAGTATTTAAAAATTAGGATAAATAATATGACAAGTAAAAATGAAATTTTAAATAAACTAAAAGAGTTTAAACCAAAATATGAAAAAGATGGTCTTATTTTATTGGGTCTTTTTGGTAGTTATGCTATAGACAAACAAACTAAATATAGTGATATTGATATAGCTTATAAGCTAGACTATGAAAAGTTTGATTTAAAATATACAGGTGGATTTTCTAAACTTCTAAGAATAGATAGCATCAAGGGTGAATTACAAAATATTTTTAAAACAAAAATTGATTTAGTACCAGATTCAAATAAATCTATATTAAAAGATATTATTTATGTCTAGTGGAATTGATAGATTACTCAAGATAAAAGAATGTATCGAAGATATTGAGTTTATTTTAAATGATAATAGCTTGAAAGTGACAAAAGCTATAGAAAATAAAATTATAAAACCAGCTATAAGAATGAATATAGTTAGAATAGCAGAACAATTTTCAAAACTAAAAGATGATAATGAATTTAAGATATTAGAAAATTTTAGTAATGAAGATTTGAAAGGGATTAGTGCGGTAAGAAATTATATAGCTCATGATTATGATAGTACGGATGATCATATCATAGAAGATGTTGTAAGATATAATTTACCTATATTGAAGAAAATTATAGTTAAGAATAATTTATAATATAACTCTTTATAAAAGTATATTAATAAAAACTAGAAATGAGAAAATAAAATGAATAAAGTTAAGAGTGAAAATCAAAAGAAATTACTAAGAATACTAAACGAGATATTTCAACTTGACCAAAGTGATTTAGATTTTGGTATCTATCGTATTATGAATACTAAGAGCCAAGAGATAAATAAGTTTTTAGACAAAGAGCTAATATCTAGTGTAGCAAGTGCTTTTAGTTTAATCGATAATAACTCTCTACAAAAAGAGTTAGATGAGCTTATTAAAACTTTAACAAATGCTGGTATTAATGCTGATGATAGTCCTAAAGTTCAAGAATTAAAAGATGCTTTATCTTCAAGTTCAACAAGCACAAATCTTGAAAATGATGTATTCTCACACTTAGCAAACTTCTTTAAAAGATACTATAAAGATGGGGATTTTGTAACTCTTAGAAGATATAAAAAAGATACTTATGCTATCCCTTATGAAGGTGAAGAGGTAAAGCTTCACTGGGCTAATAGTGATCAATACTATATAAAAAGTGGTGAGTATTTTAGAGATTATACATTTAGAATAGATGATAAAATTATTCATTTCAAGTTGAGTAATGCCCAAACAGAAAGTAATAATAATAAAGCCACAAGTGATAAGGAAAGAAGATTTGTTTATATTGGAAGTGAGGTTTTAACCTCACATAATGAATTAAATATAAATTTTGAATATAAATCAGTTGGAAAAGGTTTTAAGCAGGATAAACTAAATGAAGAATCTATACAAAAAGTATTGGAAGATATTACAAATTTAGAGTTTATAAATGCTCTCAATACTTTAGCAGCAACAGAAAAAAATAAAAAAAGAACTATTTTTGAAAAGCACTTAAAAAGTTATACAAGTAGAAATTCTTTTGATTACTTTATACATAAAGATTTAGGTGGATTTTTGAGCCGTGAGTTAGACTTCTATATCAAAAATGAGATGTTGTTTTTAGATGACATTATGGATAGTTCTATCAAGTATGAAGAAGTGATGGGTAAGGTTAAAATCTTCAAAGAAGTGTCTCAAAAAATCATTTCATTTCTTACTCAACTTGAAGAACTACAAAAGAAGTTATGGGAAAAGAAAAAGTTTGTTATAGAGACTAACTACTGTATAACTCTTGATAAGATAAATGAAGAGTATTATGAAGATATTTTTGCTTGTAAAGAGCAGTTAGCAGAGTGGAAAGAGCTTTTTAATGTAGATATTCAAAGTGTTGATGATTTAAAAGAGGAAAAATACTTAGTTTTAGATACAAAAAATTTTGATATGAAGTTCAAGTATAAACTACTTAGTGAGTTTGACAATCTTGATGATGAGATAGACGGAGTGCTTATCAACAGTGAAAACTTTGGAGCATTGAATTTGCTTCAAGACAGATATAAAGAAAAAGTTCAATCAATATATATTGACCCTCCTTATAATACAAATGCTTCTGAAATTATTTATATGAATGGCTATAAACACAGTAGTTGGATGTCTTTGTTAGAGAACAGACTTTCAATTTCAAAAAGTTTTTTAAGAAAAGATGGTGTTATAGAAGTTGCTATTGATGATGAAGAACAAAGATTTATTCATATAATATTAGATTCTATATATGGACAAGAAAATTTTGTTAGTAATATTCCAATTATGAATAACCCAAGGGGGAGAAGTGATGCTAAGCATATCGCACCTTCTCACGAATATTTAATCTTTTATGCCAACAATATAGACTTATTAAAAACTAACGAGTTAATACAATCTGAAAAAGAATTAAAAGATAAGTATCCAAAAAAAGATGAAATATCATCGTATAGAGAACTTCCATTAAAAAGAAGTGGTTCAAATTCAAAACGAACAGAAAGACCAAATTTATTTTATCCAATATATTTTTCTAAATTAACCAATAAGCTTTCATTAGAAAAGTTAAATGATGAAGATATTGAAATTCTACCAATTGACTTATCTGGTATTGAAAGATGTTGGAGATGGGGTAAAGATAAAGTTCAAGAGTCCCTTGAAACAGAATTTGTTATCAAAAACAATGATAATATATATAGCATTGCGGCAAAAGATAGAGTGAAAAATACAATTAAACCAAAATCATTTTGGTTTGGAGCTAAACACGATTCATCTTCACACGGAACTATGTTATTAAAACATTTATTCAAAAGCACACAATTTAGTTATCCAAAAAGTATTAATTCTGTTATTGACACCTTAGCAATTACAGGAATGGAGAACTCAATAATTCTTGATTTTTTCGCTGGTTCAGGAACAACAGGACACGCTATAATAAACCTAAATCGTGAAGATAATGGAAAACGAAAATATTTATTAGTTGAGATGGGCGAATATTTTGATAGTGTAACAAAACCAAGAATACAGAAAGTAATTTACTCAGATAGTTGGAAAGACGGAAAACCACAAACTAAAAATGGTATATCTCAAATCTTCAAATACTTCAAACTTGAAAGCTATGAAGATACTCTAAATAACCTTGAGTTTAAAAAAACAAAAGAGCAAGAGGATACTTTGGCTTTATACCAAGATGCAAAAGAAGATTATTTACTAAACTACTCTTTAGATATAGAGAGTCAAGCTTCGCTTTTAGATATAGACTCTTTTAAAACCCCTTTTTGTTATAAACTCAAAATTGCTACTTCAAGTGTTGGAGAAACAAAAGATACTAATATTGACTTAGTAGAAACATTTAACTACCTTTTAGGTCTTGTGCTTGAGAGCATCAGACAAGAGGAAGATTTTTTAATTGTACAAGGAACAAATCTTAAAAAGCAAAAGATTTTAATCATTTGGAGAGATGATAAAACAAATGAAGAGTTAGATAGTTTTGTAAAAAGTATTGATTTTGAAAAATTTGATGAGGTTTATATAAATGGCGATACAAACTTAGAAAATGTAAAACTCATAGAAGATGAATTTAAAAAGTTGATGTTCAATGAGTAACTATAAACCACCATATACTATTACAAGTAAAATGGTAAATCTTATATCATCTGTAAGTGAAGAACTTACAAAGATAGAATATAGTAAAAAAGATATTATAACCCCAAAACTTCGTAAAAAAAACCGTGTAAAAACTTTGGCAGGGACTCTTGAAATAGAGGGTAACTTTATGGGTGA
>JAYEHQ010000058.1:0-5591 GCA_034659595.1 Campylobacterota bacterium | reverse complement strand
TTGGGAGAATCTACCCCATTTATAGAATTTATGTTGGAAGTAATTTTAAATACCGTACAAAAAGTCGGTAATAAGGTCGGTAATACTTTAACTGATAATCAATTAAAGATTATAGAAAGTATAGAAAATAATTCTAAAATATCAGCAGTTAAATTATCTAATATTGTTGGTATATCTAGAAGAAAAATAGAAGAAAATTTAGCAAAATTAAAAGAGTTAAATCTACTTAAAAGAGTTGGTGGTACTCGTGGATATTGGGAGCTTGTAGATGAAATTTAACGAAATGTTAGTATTAAACAAATGATAAACCTAAAAAACATAACAAAAAAATACGAGATAAATAAGAACAACATAGTAACAGCACTAAAAGATATAAACCTTACTATAAATAAGGGTGAACTTATAGTTTTGCGTGGGGCTAGTGGTAGTGGTAAGAGTACGATTTTATCACTTTTAGCTGGTCTTAGTAAACCTACGAGTGGTGAAGTTTTAGTTGATGAGAGACATATATCAAAACTGCCTGATAACTTTGCATCTGAGTTTCGGCGTGATAATATAGGGTTTATTTTTCAAAAATATAATCTCATTCCAACTCTTAGTGTAAAAGAAAATATTTTGCTCCCTTTAGTTCCGTTAAATCCAGAAGTAGATGTTGCTGAATCAAAATTAAAAAAAGTTATGGATAAATTTCATATATCGCATAAAGAAGAAGCTATAGTAAAAAATCTTTCAGGTGGGGAACAACAACGAGTAGCAATTGCAAGAGCAAATGTAAATGACCCTAAAATTATTTTAGCGGATGAGCCTACAGCAAACCTTGATGAAAAACTTTCTCTTTCATTTATAGAGATTTTAAAAGAGATGAAAGCATCTAAAAAGACAATCATCATAGCAACTCATGACCCTCTGTTTTTTGATTTGGATTTTGTAGATAGAGAGATAAAGATGCATCAAGGTAAAACTATATAATGTTACTAAATCCAGAAGTTTTAACTTTACTTATTTTAAATTTTATTTTTGCATTTTTTGGAATTATTGCATTTGCTTTAAGTGTGAAAATATTTTTAAAATGGGATTTAAACTCAACTTCACAAGCTCAATACAAACTCGAAAAACAAAGCTTTTTAGCTTCTACTATTATCAAATATATTTTTATGGTTAAAGTGCCTTTATTTCTGTTTTTTGTATTTACACTAGATAAAATATCTAATATACTAGTTGGGGCTATGTGTGGAGCAGGAGTAGTAGATGCTAGTGATTATGGTATATATATTTTAGTATTAAAAGTGCTAAATATATATTTATTTGCTTTTTGGCTTACTCTACACTCAACTGATATAAAAAATGAAAATCAACCATATACAAAAATGAAATTTGGATTTTTTATAAGTATATTTTTTCTTTTTATAACTGAGTTGATTTTAGAATATCTAATGTTTAGTGATATAGATATAAACGAGATGGTAGATTGTTGTGGGGTGCTTTATTCAAATAGTTCAGCATCATATATCTCTGAACTTTTTACAATAGATACCATACTTCTTTTAGGAATTTTTTATGGTGTATATATGCTGATGATTATTTTTTATTTTTTGAATAATAAGTATATTTTTGCAGTTTTAAATGTGTTATTTATTTTTATTGCTATGATAAGTTTGATAGTTTTTTTTGGAACATATATTTATGAATTACCAACGCATCATTGTCCATTTTGTTTTTTACAAAAAGATTATTATTTTGTCGGTTATTTGATATATATATTGCTTTTTTTAGGTACTTTTAACGGTATCCTTAGTATGTTTTTTGAAAGTTTTAAACGCTCATTGTTTTTTAATACATCTTTTGTATTACTACTGAGTGCATATCCTATAATATATTATGTGAAAAATGGGGTCTGGTTATAAAATAATTTTTAAACTTTTTAGATAGTTTTAATGCTTAAGAGTGTATCATTTGTGCAAAGTATATTACTAGAAGGAATTTTAATGAAAAAAGTTATGATAGCTTTAATAGCAACAGCTTCTTTATCTATGGCGAGTGATGTTGCAGTAGATGCAACTATGAGTCTTATGAAACAAGGTATGAATAAAATCAATAGTGGTTTTATGTACAATTCTAAAGAAGATGTGAAATCTGGACTTGCGATAGTTGAGAGTGCAAATTCTATTTTTAAAACAGTTGATGTAAAAGACTTTATGAAAAGTAATAAAGTTCAAGTTACTAGAAATGTAAATAAAAATATGGCAAAGCATATTAAAGATTTAAGAAAAGCTGTAGATGCTGGTAAGTATTCTGATGCTACTGCTCAGTATGCTAAAGTTATGAGTGACTGTATTAGTTGTCATACTTCTATTAGAGGTTGGTAGTTAAGTTTTATAATTCCATTTAAAATGGAATTATAAAGATTTTTTTGCTTTAATGATTAAATCATTGATAGCATTTTCATAAACAACAGCTTCATCTTTAGAAGTTGATTCAAATCTAGTAACTAAAACTGGAGTTGTATTACTCGCACGAACTAATCCCCAACCGTTTTCAAAATTTACCCTTACTCCATCAACATCAATGATGTCTTTTATAGTTGGAAAATCTGCATCTGGAGTTTTTAGTAACTCTTTGATTTTATCCATAAGTTTAAACTTCTCATCTTCTGTTGTTTCAACTTTTATCTCTTCAGTTGAAAAAACTAGTGGAAGTTTTTCAAGTTCAGCATCTAAGTCTATCCCATCATGTACAAGTTCTAACATCCTAAGAGTTGCGTAAATTGCATCATCATAACCAAAGTAACGATTTTTGAAAAATACATGACCACTTACTTCACAAGCAAGGTCTGCATTTGTCTCTTTCATCTTCACTTTTAGGTTTGAATGTCCTGTCTTATACATGATAGCATTACATCCACGCTTAGTTAATTCATCGTACATAACTTGTGAACATTTAACTTCACCTATAACTGTTGGTTTATCCATCTTCATAGAGTATAAAAGAGCCATCATATCGCCCTTAATATTGTTCTTATGAGTTAGGACTGCGATGCGGTCAGCATCTCCATCATAAGCAAAAGCGATATCTCCACCATCTGCTAAAAGTTTTTTCACATCTTCTAAGTTATGCTCAACTGATGGGTCTGGATGATGGTTTGGAAATGTTCCATCTGGCTCAATATAAAGACCTTTAGTTTTTAATTCTAGGCGTGAGAAAATATCTTCAGTAACAACACCAGCTACACCGTTTCCACAGTCATAAACTATGTTTGTAGGCATCCCTTTTAAGTGTTGAAACTCATTTACTAAAAAGTCAACATATCTATTAACTGCATCTATTTTAGTAACATTTCTATCAACTTTAGCAGGAAAGTCCATAGCATTACATTCACGACCTAAAGCATAAATATCATCACTAAAAAATGGTGCTTTATCTAGTGTAATCTTAAACCCATTATATTCACTAGGGTTATGTGAACCTGTTATCATGATAGATGCCGATGGAGTTATACCATCCCACTCTTGATAGTTTGTGAAGTAGTTTACAGGTGTAGGCACTAGCCCCATATCAAGAACTTTTTTACCACCAGCATTTAGCCCATGAACAAGATACTCAAAAAGTATAGGTGAATGACTTCTAGCATCATAACCAACAGCTACAAAGTCACCATCTATCTTACTAGCTAGTGCATAACCAATGCGAACAACACTCTGCTCATTTAAGTCTTTTTCGTAGATCCCTCTGATGTCATATTCTCTGTAAATACTCATAATATCCCTTTTTAGAAGTGCTTTTATTTATTGATGTTATTTTACTATAAATCACTTACGATAATATAATATGGACTATAGTGACAAGAAAGTGACACTTTTTGTTATAAGCCTTTAAATCATTTTTTTACGGGAACATTTTTTAGAAGAAGATACTACATATATAAACTCAACTCAAACTATAGAGGAGTATATCAATGGAACTGACTGGAGAGTCAAAGCAAAAAAAAGAGGGGTTATTTCTCTTATGAGTATGACATATAAACATTTTCAAGAAGAGTTAAATATGATAAATAAAGCTTATTATGAGGTTATGACAGAGGGTGATAAAACTGGACAGCTATTTACATTTCCTATACCGACTGTAAATATAACAGAGGATTTTGATTGGTATGGGGAAAACACAGATTTACTTTTTGAAAATACAGCTAAAATCGGCTCTTCATATTTTCAAAATTTTATAGGAAGTCAATATAAAAAAGATAAAAAAGGGAAGCTGATACCCAATGAAGAGGCGTATAAACCTAATCATGTCAGAAGTATGTGCTGTAGGCTACAACTTGATTTAAGAGAGCTTCTTAAACGAGGTGGTGGTCTATTTGGTAGTGCTGAGATGACAGGAAGCATCGGTGTAGTTACGCTAAATATGGCAAGACTTGGTTTTTTATACAAAGGTGATAAAAATGCACTTTTTATTCGTCTTAATCAACTTATGCATCATGCAAAAAACACATTAGAGAAAAAGCGTTTATTTATTCAAAATATGTATGATAGAGGACTCTTCCCATATACAAAACGATACCTGCAAAATTTTAATAATCATTTCTCAACTATAGGGGTAAATGGGATAAACGAGATGATAAGAAACTTTACATCAGATGCTTACGATATTAGTTCAGATATGGGGATAGAGTTTGCAACTGAGATTTTAAACTATATGAGAGATAGAATGGTTGAGTTTCAAAAAGTTAGTTCAGCTGAGGTATGTAGAAAGTTAGTTAAAAATGTTATCTCAAATTTTAGACTTCCATATATAACTGTAACACCACTCTTCTCAGTATGCCCTAAACACGGCTATATCTCAGGGGAACATGAATATTGCCCAAAATGTGATGAAGAGTTAATAAATGAATTTAGAAATCAAGAGGAGCAAGTATCATGAATAAGACTGAAATTTTACAAAACCTAAAAGAAAAAAGACAAAAATGTATAGTATATACAAGGGTTATGGGTTACCATAGACCAGTAGAGAGTTTTAACATAGGGAAAACTGGTGAGCATAAGCAAAGAAAACACTTCACTCAACACTAGATGCATCTATGATATAACAAAGTTTACACACCTTGAATATCAAGATAACCTTTCGTGTATAGTTTGGTTTAGCGGATGCAATATGAGATGTGATTATTGTTACAACAAAGATATTGTTTTTGCAAAAAGTGGAGAGTTTAGTTTTAATGATGTTTTAGAGTTTTTAAAAACAAGATTAAATCTTCTTGATGCTGTAGTCCTCTCTGGTGGAGAAGCAACTTCACATGATTTAGTAGAGTTTTGCAAAGCTATAAAAAAACTTGGATTTAAAATAAAACTAGATACAAATGGAACCAATTTTAAACAAGTAAAAGAACTTTTAGGATTAGGATTAGTTGATTTTATAGCACTTGATTACAAAGCCCCAAAAGAGAAGTTTGGCAAGATTACACATTCAAACAGATATGATGATTTTTCAAAAACATTAGACTTACTTATAGACGCATCTATAGAGTTTGAAGTCAGAACAACTCTACACAATGACCTACTAAACACAGATGATATAAACTACATCATAAAAGATTT
>JAYEHQ010000057.1:0-13470 GCA_034659595.1 Campylobacterota bacterium | reverse complement strand
TACCTTGTCCATTGCCAAATCCGACACCGTTACCTTGACAAGCTTTATTGTTTCTCATTCTGCCACCTTGACCATTTCTCATACCTTGACCATTTCTCATACCTTGACCATTTCTCATACCTTGACCTCTACCCATGCCACGACCTTGTGCATTTCCTCTTCCTAAACCTCTCATAGTCTATCCTTTAAATTAAAAGTATTTAGCGCTATTTAAAACATATGTTCAGAATTATAACGAACATATGTTCAAAAAGTCAAGGAGATGATTGTATTCGCTTCTCATTAAATGACTTTATCCAGTAATTATTAAAACTTTTATTCATTTTTACAAAGCTTTCTAATGGTTCTACATGATTAACAGTCGCATAAAATAATCCTAAAGTCACTACGGATGCAATCATAAACTCTTTTGTGAAGACCACCACCTTTTTAGATTTATTTTTAAAATAACTTTTTATCGCTTTAAAATTATAAAAAATATGAAAAATTCCAGCTATTGTAAAAACCAACATAAAGATTAGATGTAAAGCTTGATAATCCATTTTATCAAGTCCCATAACTTCCCATCTTATCATCATAGAGAGTCTTCCAAAAGGGGATATAAATAGCATTACACCACTAACAACCATAATAACAAATGAAAAAAGCATAATAAACGAAGTGATTTTTTTAAACATAAAAGTCCTATATTAAAGTAAATTATTAAAATAATAACTTATTTTTATGATAACAAACTTATAAAAAAGAAATTAAATAAAAAAATCATTTATAACTAACAAAAATAATAAATATTTATGTAAGTTATAAAAGTTATAATTCCGAAAATTTATAAATACAAGGTTATATTATTATGCAAAGAAGAACTTTTATGGGATTTGCTGGTGCTACTGCTATGGCAACATTAGCTGGATGCTCTAATAAAACCACAACTGATAATATAGAAAAAACTACTACACAAAACACTCAAATATTTAATAATTCTTTAAAACAAATGCGTCAAAAAACTAAAAAAAGAGTAGTAGTTATTGGTGGTGGTTTTGCTGGATTAAACACAGCTTCTAGTATAGTTTCAAATGATCCTAAAAAAGATATAGAAGTTATAGTTATAGAAAAAAACCAACATTATTTTGTATGTCCTATGAGTAATACTTTGTTGAGTGGTGATAGTGAATTTAAAAAAGAAAGTTTTGAATTTGACTATACAAATGTTCAAAAAGAGTATAAGTTTGAAGTACTTCAAGCAGAAGTAGTAGGCATAGATAGAAAAACACAACAAGTATATACATCTAGTGGTTTTTTAGAGTATGACTTTTTGGTTATGGCACCAGGGATAGAGTATAACTATAAGGCTGAGTTTCCACATTGGAGTGAAGCAAAAATCAGACAAGCAAAACTAGAAGCACCAGGTGGACTTATTAGTGATGGTGGGGTTGAGCATACTAGACTTATTCAACAACTAAATGAGTTTAAAAAAAATGGTGGAGATGGTGTTATAGCCATAGTACCTCCAAGACCAAATTTAATAAAATCATTAGAAGAGAGTGTTCCTTATAAATCGTTACAAAGATGTAAGCCAGCACCTTATGAGAGAGCTTGTATGATAGCTAATTGGATTAAGAAAAATGATTTGGTGGGTAAAGCTAAAGTGATGATTTTAGATAATTCAGCTCGTCCACAAGCAAAATCTGTTGCTTTTGAATCTGTTTTTAAAGAGTTATATAGTGATGTGATAGAGTATGTTGGCGGATTTGATTTAATGGATGTTGATTTTGATAAAAAAGAGATTACATATCGTTCTATTAATGATGATGCAGACTATATAAAAAGTACAATGAAGTATGATGTTTTAAATCTTATCCCTCTTCAAAAAGCAAGTTCACTTATATCTATGGCTGGACTAAAAACTAATGCTTGGGGTGGTGCTATTTTAGCAAAAAGAAGGTTTTATACTATAACAGATGATAAAGTGTATGTTCTTGGTGATAGTGCATTTTATGGAAAAGGTAGTTTTAGAGATAATCCAAAGAAAAAAGCAGGTGTTCCAGCCGCTGCACAAACAGCTTATAGTTCTGCTAAAATTGCTGGAGGGATGATTGCTAAAAGATTACTAACTAATGTAGATGAGCCTATAAAAGAGTTTTCTGCGTCATGTTTTTCTATGATAAAAAGTGATAGTGATAGATTTGGTATAGCTATTTATAAAGATTTTGAATTTACAGACAATGGTTTTATAATAGATGAAAGTGTGCCTAAAATAGATGGTAAATACTATAGCACCATGGCAGGTGAAGGATTACTTGGTTGGTTTGATGGTATAACCGCTGACACATTTGCGACATTTATTCCAACTGTAAGAAGTTTAAGCTAACTAAAACTAATTTTATATTCTAATTAATATTTTTAAGTTATAATTTACATTTACTAAAAAACCATTAATTAGGATTTCCTTTGAATAGTTTATCAATAAAAAATAAATTACTTTTATTAAGTGCTGTAGCACTGATAGTAATCTTCGCATATTCGCTCAAAATTGCCAACAATAATTATACTTCATATATTAATGATACCCGTACATATACTATAGTTGAATTATCTGTAAAAATAAGTAGTGTATTACATGAATTACAAAAAGAGAGGGGTGCTAGTGCTGGTTTTCTTGGTACTGGTGGTAAAAAATTTAAAGATATAGTTCTCTTTCAACGAATTGAAACTAATAATAAAATAAAAGAGTTAGAAGATTTTATTGCTAAGTATGATACACCTGAAATTGAAATAATAAAAAAAATAGATTTAAAATCTATTCAAATGATTAGAAAAAAAATAGATGTACAAAGTATAACTACTAAAACAGCATTGACTTTTTATACTTTATTAAACAAAAGCCTTATAGACACCATTGCGTATTATTCTACTGTTCCAAAAGATTCACAAATAAAGACTAACTTTAATGCCTTTGTCATTTTTATAAGTTCTAAAGAGAAAGCAGGGATAGAAAGAGCGATTTTATCTGGAGTATTTGCTATGGATAAATTTACTTTAGATTCATTTGCCAAATTCTCATCTTTGGCAAGTGAACAACAAACACTTCTAAATCTTTTTTTCAACTCTACAAATAAAAAAATGAAATCAGAATTTAGACTTTTAAAAAAAGATGCAACATTTTCTGAAGTACAAAGACTTAGAGATATAGCATTTTCTAAAAATGAAAAATTTGGTGTAGATAGTGTTTACTGTTTTAAAACTATGACAACAAAGATAGAGAAACTAAAAGAGTTTGAAGATAAAATTGCTTACGATACTATAGGACTAGCTAATAATATGGCTAATAACGCTATCAGAACTCTTATTATTCTTGCTTTTTTAACAATTATAGTTTTTTTATTTACACTTTATATATCTTATCATGTGACTCGTGGGATTACTAAAGCTTTTAAAGAGTTAGAAGTTACTTTATCAACGATTGATGAATATGTAATCTATTCTAAAACAGATTTAAAAGGGACTATTACATATGCAAGTAAAGCTTTTATAGATATATCTGGATATACAAAAGATGAATTGATTGGTAAACCTCATAATATTATTAGACATCCAGATATGTCAGCAAGTATTTTTAAAGATTTATGGGAAACTATACAAAGTGGCAAAGTGTGGGAAGGAAATATTAAAAATTTAAAAAAAGATGGTGGTTTCTATTGGGTTCATGCTTCTATAGAACCTATTTTTGATAATAAAGGAAACATATTCTCATATACAGCTACTAGAACAGATATAACTGATAAAATGGAGTTAAAAACTTTAATAGAAAATCAAAATATCATAATAGAAGAAAAAACACAGTTTGCGAATGAACAAAGAGATAAAGCATTAAAGTCTGCAAAAGCAAAAGGTGAATTTTTAGCAAATATGAGTCATGAACTCAGAACTCCTTTAAACTCAATAATTGGTTTTAGTAATATTTTAAATAAAAAATCAAGAGATTATGATCATACTACTTTAACACCACAAATTAGCAGTAGTGCTGAGTCTCTTTTACATCTTATAAACGATATATTAGACTTGTCAAAAATTCAAGATTCAAAATTTACAATAGAACCATATAAGTTTAATGCTTATGATGAAATAAATATATATATTCAACAGCTTGATGGTTTAACACTAAAGAAGCAACTTAGATTTAAAAACAATATAGATGATACTTTAAAAGGGATATTTTTTGGAGATTGGCATAGAATAAATCAAATAATAGTTAATTTAATATCAAATGCAATCAAATTTACACCAGCAAATGGTGAAATAAAGTATGATGTATTTCATAAAGATAATAATTTAATCATCAACATTAGTGATAATGGTATTGGTATGAATAAAGAGGCACAAGATAAAATCTTTAAACCGTTTGAGCAAGCAGATGGAAGCACTACTAGAAAATATGGTGGAACAGGGCTTGGACTAAGTATCACTCAAAATCTAGTTGAACTTATGAATGGTAAAATTGAGTTAGAGTCACAAGAGGGTAAAGGTTCTACATTTAAAATAACTATCCCTTTAGAGAAGATAGAGGATGCTAATGAGGAAACAGTTGAAGTAGATTTTGATGAGGGGAATGAACAAAGCCATTTAACTGGACATATATTGATAGTAGAAGATAATGCAACAAACCAAATGTTAATAAAAATGATAATAGAAGAGTTTGGACTAACT
This sequence comes from Campylobacterota bacterium, assembly GCA_034659595.1. GTDB lineage: Bacteria > Campylobacterota > Campylobacteria > Campylobacterales > Sulfurimonadaceae > Sulfurimonas. The sequence continues at coordinate 8,766 of JAYEHQ010000057.1, read as the reverse complement.
TGTGATATGGCAAATGATGGTGTAGAAGCTGTAGAGATATATAATCCAAATACTCATGCTCTAATACTTATGGATGAAAATATGCCAAATATGAATGGTGTAGAGGCTATGAAAGTTATAAGAGAAAAGTATGAAGATAGATGTGGAGCTATAATAGCATTAACAGCAAATGCTATGGAGGGTGAAAAAGATAGATTTTTAAATCTAGGTATGGATGGTTATATCGCTAAACCTATCGATGTAAATATACTATATAAAACTTTGAGAAAATTTGGTATAAAGTAATTTAGCATAGTAAAAGATAGCTATAAAAGCTATCTTTTAAATATCAAAAAGATTCCCACTCAAACTTACCTCATTGACCTTCGCACTATTTGCCACATCTTCTATATCAGCCCCACTTTTTTTAAGGGTATAAAACTGAGTCTCACCTAGAAGTAAATAATCCCAACTCTTAAACTCTCTCATATGAGCATCTACACGATTTATACTTTTTACAAAGTTTAGGGTTGATTTTTGTTTTTGCTTTACATTTGCATCTTTTAGGTCTTTGTCTGATTTTGTTTCTATGAGGTAAACTTTTGAGTTAGTTTCAACCATAAAATCAGGGCTATACCACCCCATAAGCCCATCATCCCTAAAGTAAAATACACGAGCTTCAAGATGCTTATACTCATCTATCTTTATAAACTTTAACACCTTTGCATCACCATCTAAAAACTCTAAAAATGATTTCTCAAAACCACCTTTATTTGTTGGAAATGATGCCCTTTCATAAATGGTTTTTTCTAAAATCAAAGAATACTTTTCACGCATCTTTAAACTCTCAACACTAGAAAAATAATTTTTGTTTATCTCAGCACTATTTATCTTAGTCTCATTTTGCATCTCATACACACATAAGGTCATCATAGATATTTATGCACAGAGATGTGACTTTGAATACAATATTATTCATAATTAATCGTTATTTAATATTAGATTAAGGGGGGGGAGTATTATACTCTTTAGCTTAATAACTAAGTAAGGTCAATTATTAAATAAAAGGATAATCGATGTCGAAATATCCATTTAAAAAGATAAGCAAAAAAAACTAAAAAAAGGAAAACAAATGTTTTTAAATAAACTAAAGAAAAAAGAAAAAAAAGCTTTTTTAGAGTTGGCTCACCATGTGGCTAGAAGCGATAGTAATTTTAGTGAAAATGAAAAAGGTTTGATAGAGAAGTACTGTATGGAGATGCAGATAGAAAACAAAAAGTTTGATGATGAAAAGTTTGATATATATGAAACTCTTGGTAAATTCAAATCAAAAAGTAGTAAAAAGATAGTTGTTTTAGAGCTTATGGCTCTTATATACTCAGATGATTTTTTACACGAGGGGGAGAGAGTGGTGCTAGAGAAAATTCTTGAGGAGTTTGACTTAAGTTATAATCTCTCTATCGTCTATACAGAGTGGGCTAAAACTATGCTATCACTTTACAAACAGGGTAATGCCCTAATAAACATATAGTAAAGGGTATCTGATGTCAAGATTTAAAGATGCTACATTTTCCTTAAAAGCAAAGGAAAAATATATATCAAAAGATGAACTAGACTCTATAAAAGTGCTGAAAAAAGCTATAAAAAAGTCTAGTGTTTTAGTTACATGCATGGGGCTTTACAATCATGGTAAGAGTTCACTTTTAAACACTTTAGTGAAAGATTTTCAACATGAGACTTTTAAGACAGCTGATGTGAGAGAGACAGCAGAAAACAAAAAAGTTGTATATGAAGATATTACCTTTGTAGATACCCCTGGACTTAATGCAAAAGATTATGATAACAAAAGAGTGATGGATGCAGTGAAAGAGTCTGATATAAATCTATTGGTACATAATATCTCAACTGGAGAGTTCACAAAAGTAGAAGTTGAGTTTTTACAAAACATAAAAAAACATTGGAAAAATCCAAAAGAATTTATAGAGAGGACTATATTTGTTTTATCAAGAACAGATACAGCAAGTGAAGAAGATTTAAAAACCACAAAAAAAAGAATGCAACACCAGATAAAAGAGATATTTGGTTCAAGTGCTACATTTGTAGGTGTATCTGCAAAAAGTTACACTAAAGGTATGCTAGAGAAGAAAAAACTTCTTGTGAAAAAAAGTAATGTTGATGAGTTGCAAAACATACTTATAGGTTTGAAAAACTCATATAAGAGTTTGATTGTTAAAACTAAAAAAGAGAGATTGGAGAGGATATATGATAATCTAATCAACAATCTATCTAGTAAAATTCAAATAAATAAACTTGAAGTATCTCAGCTAACAAGAGAGCTAGATAAGATAGAAAATAGTTTTAATGCTGATGTAAGAAATATCCAAAGCACTCTTTCTAATCATTACGCTAGACTTTAGCAGTGTTTGGGTGTACAGGTTGTGGACTTTGTTGTAGGCATATAGAAAAGATAGTAGAACTAAAAGATTACAATTTAGGCAATGGAGTGTGTAAGCATCTTGATACAATTACTAATAATTGTATGATTTACGATAGCAGACCTAATATCTGTAAAGTGGATAAGATGTTTGATATAGAGTATCATAAAAAGTTTTCTAAAGAGGAATTTTATATAAAAAATGCTGAAGTATGTAATAGTTTACAAGCAATGCATAAAGTTGATAAAAGCTATAGAGTAGAGATAAAGGAATAAAAATGGCATTACCATGGTTAATAGGGGCAGCAGCAATTGCAGCAGTAGGTTATATGGCATCTAGTGATAGTGATAGTGATAGTAGCAGTAGTGATAGTAGTAATGATTATGATGAAAGAGAAGAAAGAAGACAAAGAGAAGAAAGAAGAAGACAAAGAGAAATAGAATCTGAAATTCAATCTTTTAAAGAGAGTTCTAAAAGACAGATAAAAAATAAATATGATGTAGAGATATCTTACAGTAATTCTAATGTAAATATATCAAGTAATCAAAATAGCAATATGAAAGATTTAGAAAATCATATATCTAAATTTAAAGCTGAAAATAAAAATATAGAAAATCTTATTGATGATTTAAAGAGAGCAAAAAGTGAGGTCTGATTTACAAGAGTACTATAAAACATTAGATAGTATCTCTTTATCAAATTCAGATGTAGATAAAAAAAGGGAAGAGTTAAAGAAAATTGTTGATAATTTTTATAGTTATGCCTTAGATATATCTATAGAGAAAGATGTTTTAGAGCAAAACAGAGAATTATCTTCCCTTTTGCGTTCAACAGTAAAGAAACTAAAAGAAGCTACAGCTCGTTGGAAAGACAACTTCAATACTATGCTTGAAAAAGAGAAATTTAGAAGTGAGTTAGAAAATTATTTTATAGTGATTATTTTTGGAAAAGTAAAAGCTGGTAAAAGTTCACTTGGTAACTTCATAGCTAAAAATAGAGAGCAAGCTCAAAAAATAAACTTTTTTAAATATGATGAAGCAGGACAAGAACAGCGTATAAAAAAACTTGAAGAGATTGATAAAGATGATGGATTTGCAACAGCAAACCTAGAATGTACTGTAGAGATACAAGGTTTTAAACTAAGCAGTATGGCTTGGATAGATACACCAGGTCTTGGTTCTATGGTAGAAGAAAATGGTGAGTTAGCAAAAGAGTATATTCAAAGTGCAGATTATATTATATACCCTACAAACTCATCTAGTCCTTTGCAACAAGATGAAAAAGCACAACTTAAAGAGTTGTTTGAACAAAATAAAAAGGTTACTATTTGTATAACTAAATCTGATGATATTGAAGAGGATGAAGTTGATGGTAAGCTTGTTAAAATTCTTGCTAATAAACCTAAATCAAACAGAGACAAGCAAGAACAATGGGTGAAAGATGAACTAAATGATATTTTAGATGAAAAGAAAAATGCACTTTTAGGAGATGTGTTATCATTGTCTGTTCATACTGCTAAAGCTGCAATTAAAAATAATGATATAGAGATGTTTAAAAATAGTGGTATCTCAAGTTTTTATTCTTTAATGAATGATGTAGTAAAAAATAAAGCAGAAGATTTAAAAGAGAACACCCCTTATGATGGTTTGAAATCTTTTATAGATAATGATATATTAGGTAGCTCCATATCAAAATCTACCATGAGTATAGCTACACTACAAAGTAGTATAAAAGGATTTGAAGAACAGATTGTTGAAAATATTCAAGAGTTTCAAAATATGCAAAATAATCTAAATGCTGATATTATGGTTCATATTGATTCTGTAGTAGCCAAATATATATCTTCACTTACACAATCAAACACAAATAAAGTATTGAAAAAAATTGATAATGAACTTAATAGTACTATATCAAATATGGTAGATGAAAATATAAAAAAGATTATGGATAATTTTGATGTATCTCTAAATACTCTTAGCTCCTCTTTATCTTCTAGTGAAAATTTTACTATTAAAGATAAGTACGAAACATACGAAGAAACCTATGAAACATCAAGTAATTTTAGAAAATTTGCAAATACTGTTACTTTTGGAATGGTGGAGAGAACCTATGATACTATTACTGAAGAGGTATATGTAGGAAACAACAAAAATGAGATAATCTCAAACTTTAAATCCAATAGGCTTAAAGGATTTATGGGTGTTGCTAAAGATAATTATAATTCCATAGAAAAAGATTTTTTTATCCCATTAGAACAATTATCTAAAGAGTTGAAAACAAATATATATCAACTTGCTGTAACTGTAGAGCAGTTTAAAAATAATTTGAAATAAAGTGAAAAAATGATTATTGATAAAGAACAGTATATTAATGTAAAAAATGAAGTTATAAAATACTCTATAGAGTACCAAAGTAAAGATAGTTTAAATATGTTTGCATCTCATATAGAAGATAAGATAAATAATTTTAAACCTACTATTATGGTATATGGCACATACAATTCAGGAAAAAGTACACTTATAAATGCACTTTTTGGTAAAGATGAACTAGCAAAAACTGGAGATGCTCCTGAGACTTCAACAGTAAGTGCTTATGAGTATAATGGTTATACTCTTTATGATACCCCTGGTATAAATGCTCCTCAAGAACATGAACATGTAACAAATGAACATCTTAAAAAATGTGAATTAGTGTTGTTTATATTGAGTAATGATGGTTCATTTGAAGAAAAATATATTTATGAAAAAATTAGTGAAATAGTTAAATTGGAAAAACCTATATTAATCGTAGTAAATAATAAGGTTGGTTTAGAAAAAGATTCTATACAAGAAGTGGAACAGTTTGATAAAATCAATTTAAACCTTAGTAAGATTGGGGATGAAAATGGCATAGAGTCAATTGAAACTAAGGTAAATATTAGCATGGTTAATGCAAAGACAGCACTTAAAGCAAAGTTGGGAAATAAGCAACTATTGCTTACAAGTAGTAATATATTTTCATTAGAAAATGAGATAGATAAATTATTGAAAAAATCAGGTAATAGCGAAGTGGTAAATGCTTTAAATGGTTTTATAAGTGATTATATAAATGATACTTTAGCTGTTATGGATAGTAAGATAGACAATCCAGAAATGAAAAAAACTCAAGAAGCTATAACCTACCTTGAAAAATTAAAACAAAGAACATATATAGAACTTAAAAACACAATACAAGAGAGTTCAACTATTATGGTTCAAAATCTATTAGAATTGTTTTTACAAAAAGACCAAAATTTAATATCTGATTTTATAAAAAAAATAACTAAAGAGACACAAGAGCTTTTAAATACAAAATTAAAAGCTGTTTCTAGTGAAATATCTTCAAAGATAAATAACTTTAATGAAGAGTTTAGCGAGTTATCTATATCAGCAGATAATATCAAACCATTAGCTGATAATACATCCACAAATGCAGTATCAAATAGTTCAAATTCAAATATCAAAAATGCCACTCTTGCAGGGGCTGCTGTTGTAGTTAATGTTATACCTCCTGTAATCCCAATAGGTACTGTTCCAGTTCCTGCTAGATTAATAGCACAGATAGCAATCGCTTTTTTTGGGGTATTCTCTGGTTCTAGTGAAGAAAAATCTCATGCACAGGCAGAAGTGGATGAAAAAAGAGAACAATACCTTGCTGCAAAAAATAAATCTGATGAGTTTGGATATGATTATAAAAATAAATTATTCTCAAGTATAGATGAAAGTTTAAATGGTTTATTTAATCCAACATTAGAAAAATTCACACAGTTCTCAAAACAGTTAGATAGTGATAATACTAAGCTACTAAAGGATAAACATCAACTACAAAGTTTTTTAAGAAAGTTGTAGGCTATATTTACATATTTGGCTTAAATTCGACAAAGAATTTTAGAGATTACGCCCCTGTGCATGAATATCCACTTTTTTAGCTACTAACTCCATAAAATAGACATATAAAATACCACACTTTGATGTCAAGATTATATTACAAAATTATAAATAATTTTATTTGGAAGTTTTTAAAAAGAGATTTATCATAAGTAGAGGGGTGACAAGTCCCTCTACAAGTTAAGACGACCTTAACTATAATTTCAAATTAATTAAATTTTATGCTAACAAAGGTTATAATCTTCATTGTAACAAACGCTAGTCCTCTGTGAGCGATAAGTTTGCATACGAATCAGTATTGCAAACCTCTATGCTTTCAAGGCTAGCCATTTTTACACTTTCATTTTTTGATATATAAATTCCCTTATCTTTTCAAAGTCTTTCACTCCAAACTTTTCTAAAAGTCTAAATGATTCTTTATTTGCTATGTTGTCTTTTTTGAAATCATTAAAAAGGTTTATTATTTCATATTCATTAAAATCATCAGCTTTATTGTAACCATCAAGTTGATTTAACATATAAAACAAAAAGATATATACATCTAAAGATTTATGATTGTTTAATCCTTTTCTAAATGCTTGATACTTTCCTATACCAGTAGAACTTCTAAAAGTACGATTAAACATTCTCCCACCATGGGCTACCCTGTTTCTTATCTCATTTAATCTATCTAAATAATTTTTAAAGATTTTATCATTTTTACCCACTCCAAAGTGTATAGACACCTGTTTAGCAATATCTATATTTTTTTAACTTCAAACTTTTTATAAAAGAGATTACACTTCCTAATGTAGCACTTTCTATTAGGTATTTAAATGGAGGATAATTATATGTTAAATCGTCTATATCTATTAAATTATCTGAACCTAAATACCTTTTTTTATTTGATTTAAAGTCATAATTTTGAAGATAAAACAATATATAGTGACTATACGCTTCTAAAGAATTTTTTATATTAGTATTAATTTTCCAATTATTTATAGTTGAAAAATCTATTTTATAATTTTTCCATTTATGATTTTTTTCAAGTAAGTAAAAGAAGTGGTTGTTACTCCTACTATAGCATTCGGTTATCAAAACACTTTTTAATTTTGATTCTATTCTAGAAGTCAAATCAAATATAACTTTTGAAAAATATCTATCAAAAAAATAAATAATAAGTAAATCATCTATTTTTTTTTCTTTTAGATGCTTTATCTCTTTAACATAACCTTTTAACCTAAATACACCTATTTTATCAAATATACTAAGTACTTGTTTTTGGTTTAAATATTTACTTTTAATAAAATTCTTATTATGAAGATAGTTTAGATAATCTTCTGTTGTTGATGTTAATCCACCATAACTATTTAACAAATTCACCCCTCTAACTAATATCTACTTTTAAGCATAAGCGATATTTCTATACCTTACTTTCTCCATTATTCTAACATATTCTTTTTCCCAGTAGTTTTTATCACATTCTAAAAAGTCACACCAATTAATATTTTTACTATTTGAATCACAATCAACATTATCAATAATTTTTTCAAGTTCAGAAATATCATAATTTTTAAACCATAAACTAAATCTCTCTTTTGCCTCTAAAATTTCATCTTTTGTAAAAGAAGTAGTTTTTTTAAACATATCTGCTATATCTTTTGTAGAATCTTTTGGAAATAAAATTTTACCCTTATCAAACTTTAACCAAATATCTTTTGATTGTGAACGAGAATGATTAAATAAATAACTTTTAACATATTTTTTCATTGCAAAATTTTCATTTTGTTGTAGTTTATAAGTTGAAGCTCTTTGCTGTTCTGGTCTTGGTAATGGTTGCCATCCTATATATTCAAAATCAAAACTTTCTTCTTGTGATGAGGCTCTATCTAAAACTTCATCATAAACATACATTACACCGTATTCTTTACCTTTATATGGTTTGTACTTTCCATTTTTTTGTTCACAAGTAGCAAAAAAAGAAGCAACATCAAAATTACTTGTAATATCAATATATGGTGTTTTTAATTCATAGTGTTGAGCTATAGCTGTTTTATTTACATAAATATCATCTTCAATAGAGTTTATAAATTGAATAAATGGATGCTTTTGTAAAAATCTTTCAAAAGATACAGTTCTACATACTTCTAAAAATGAATCTTGCAAATCTTTTGTTCTATAAATATTTGCTCCACATCTAAGATTATAATTTTTTGTTTGACCTCTGTATTGATTAAATGTCATTTCTGTACCACTTTTAAAAACAATTTTCCCATCTCCTCTATTCATAGCAGTTAATTGTTCATTATTTGTAAACATTACACCACAAGCTTGTCCGTTATAATATAATGTCCCCCTTTGTCAAGACCAATCCAAAATCCTTTTTTATTCCAACTATTATGCTACTTCAAGTAACACATCTCTAGCATTAAAGCACTTGTTATTTACACCTTTATAATATACCTCAT
>JAYEHQ010000056.1:0-13512 GCA_034659595.1 Campylobacterota bacterium | reverse complement strand
TGGCTGAGGTTTAGTTAAGTGTTAGTATATATTGGGTAGAATTATTTTATGAAAAAAATATTAATGATTGAAGATGACTTAGAACTAGCAGAAATATTGACAGAATATTTGGAGCAGTTTGAGTTTGAGGTTGTCACAGAAGATGACCCTTTTAAAGCTGTGAGTATATTAAAACTTGAACCTTATGATTTAGTTATTTTAGATTTGACACTTCCTGGTATGGATGGCTTAGAGGTTTGTGAGGCAATTCGTGAGAGACAAGATATTCCCATCATAGTTTCTAGTGCTAGAAGTGATGTTACGGACAAGGTAAAGGCACTTGAACTTGGGGCTGATGATTATATGCCTAAGCCTTATGACCCTCGTGAACTTGAAGCTAGGATGTACTCTGTTTTAAGAAGATATGAAGCGAAAACTGAAGCAAAAGAGGAGACTAGAAGTGATTTTAAATGTGATATGGATACTATGAATATCACATATAAAGGGCGTAATATCGACCTAACAAATGCTGAGTTTGGCATACTCTCATATATGATAGCAAAACAAGGTTTAGTAGTTTCTCGTGAAGACCTTATACATAATGTAAATGCTATAAATGAAGATTCATCTAACAAAAGTATTGATGTTATGGTTGGTCGCATTAGAAGCAAACTTGGTGATAAATCTCTTATAGAGTCAGTTCGTGGAGTAGGATACAAACTACTTAAATAATGATGAAAAATATTAAACAACATGCTGTTTTTATAACTGTATTTTTTGCATTAGCTGTAACGCTAGTTAGTGTTACTTATGTATTTATAGAGTTTTATAAACTAAATAAGCAACAGTATGTTGATAATATCTTTGCTAAACAATCTGTAGTTACCCAAATATATCGTGATCACAATCAGAAAAAAAGTTCTGATGTTATGCTTGAAGCTAATCTAGCTGTATATAAACTTTTCATAGAAAAAGAAACTTATATAATTGATGTAGTTATAAATAATGCTAAGATATTGAAGAGTGATGGTTTTAAAACTATAAAAGAGAATTTTAAATATAACAATGGGGTTTTTGCTTCAAATAAGTCAGCTGATTTAAAAGCTAGTATGATGGAGTTGTATTCAAAAATTTACTTTTATATACAAACACCAGAAACTTCCATACTTATAAGAGATGAAGAGTTGAAACCCTATAGACCTTGGAATCTTTTATACTCTTATGCAACTATTATATTTGTTATAGTCATGTCATTTTTTATGATTTTACAAAAATTGAGACCATTAATCCTTTTAAGAAGAAAAATTGCAGATTTTGGAGATGGGGATTTAAGTATATCTTTTAAAGTAAATGGTTCTGATGAGATAGCACTTGTATCAAATGAACTTGAAGCTACAAAAGAGAAAATAAATACCATTTTAGAATCTCGTACACTTTTTTTAAGAAATCTGATGCATGAACTTAAAACACCTATTGCTAAAGGTACTATAGCTACTCAGATGCTAAAATCTGATAAGCAAAGAAATAGGTTTACTTCTATATTTTCAAGATTAGAATCATTAGTACGAGAGTTTGCTTTGATAGAGGAAGTGACAAGTATAGGTGATAAAAATGATTTTAAAGAGTATAGATTAGTTGATGTTATAGATGGTGCTATAGATATGGCAATGATAGAAAAAACAAGTATTTGTATAGATATTCCAGCTGGTCAAAAGATAAAAGTAAACTATAACCTATATACAATAGCCATAAAAAATATGATAGATAATGGGATAAAATATTCTACAGATTCAAAAGTAAAAATTTCAATGATAAATGGGGAATTTTTATTTGAGAGTAAAGGGGAGCGTATATCGCATCCACTTAGTTACTACATAGAGCCATTTACAAAAGATAATCCTGCAAAAAATAGTTTTGGACTTGGTTTGTATTTGGTTGATTCTATCTTAAAAGCACATGAGCAAGTTCTCGCTCATCAGTATAATGACGGGGTAAATTGTTTTGTATTTGCCTAAAATAAATTCTGACTTACTTTTTAAGATTTTTTTATTTTTACTTTTTATAGGTTTAGCTTTTATATCTGGTTGGATTAGTCACTCCTCTTTGAGCCAAAAATCTGAAAAACCATCAATTTTAAAACAGATAAAAAAAACAAAAAAATTAAAAGTAGTTCTTTTAAATTCCCCTTCCACTTACTATATTGGTGCTGATGGTTCTAAGGGGTTTGAGTATGACCTTTTAAATGCTTATGCTAAACATCTTGGAGTTTCTTTAGATATAGAAGTAGCAAATACAGTAAGTGAAGCTATCAAACTGAGTCAAAATCCAGAAGTTCATATAACTTCATCTGCTTTAGCAAAAACTAAACAAAGAAGAGATAAGTTTAATTTTGGTCCATCTTATTTTGAAGTGCATGAGCAGGTGATTTGTAATCGTGGAATGATAAGAAGTAGAAACTTTCCTAGAGATGTTGAGGGGCTTAAAGGGCTAAAAATCACAGTTGGAGATGGAACAAGTTATAGCGAAACTATAAAAGCACTTCAAAATGATGGCTATGATATTAACATGAGTGTAACTTCAGAATTTTCAACAGAGGAGTTACTTCAAATGGTTTCATCTCATGAGATTGATTGTACAGTAGCTGATTCAAACATATACTCGATAAATCAAAGATATTATCCAGAAATAGCCTCAGCTTTTGCCATAAGTGGTAGGGAACAACTCGCTTGGGTACTGGCAAAAGATTCAAAAGAGCTTGAAGCTGATATATATACATGGTTAAATGAGTTCAACCAAAGTGGAAAATTAACAGCACTTAAAGACCATTACTATAGTTATGCACTTTTTTTTAACTACTATGATACAACTATGTTTTACAAAAGAGTTAAGTCAAGATTACCAAAGTATGAGAAATATTTTAAAAAATATGCAAATCAATATGGCTTTGCTTGGGAGTTAATAGCTGCACAATCTTATCAAGAATCTCATTGGAATCCAAGGGCTAAAAGTTTTACAGGTGTGAGAGGCTTGATGATGCTAACTCAGCATACTGCAAAATTATTGGGTGTGAAAAATAGACTAAGCCCAAAACAAAGCATCCGAGGTGGTGTAAGGCATTTAAATCAAATGATGAAAAATGTACCTAAAGAGATTGTTGGTGAAGATAGAATAAAATTTGCACTTGCTTCATATAATGTTGGACTGGGGCATATATATGATGCTAGAAGATTAGCAAAAAAAATGAATCTAAATCAAAATATTTGGAGTGATTTGAAAAAGGTTTTACCATTACTTGCACAAAAAAGATACTATAAAACTTTAAAACATGGTTATGCTAGGGGCAATGAACCTGTAAGATATGTAGAGTCTATATATGATTATAAAAATATTTTACAAAACAATAATATAAAAGATGAGTTATGAGTAATCTACTAGCTACTATATCAAAAATAGAGAGTTGTGATAGTTTGCATCTAGTCAAGTTTGATTTTAATGGGCAATCATTGAGTATGATGAGTTTAGAACTTAATGAAAATATAAAAGTAGCAACAAAAATAAAACTATCGGTAAAACCAACTAATGTAGCCATAGGTAAAGATATAAATGGTAAATTAAGCCATTCAAATCAACTAAAAGCCATTATAAAGTCTATCCAAAATGGTAAGCTTTTAAGTAGTATAGTTTTAGAGTTTAGTAATGAAGAGATTTTGGAATCTATCATTACAAAAGATTCTGTACAAAGACTTGATTTAAAAGAGGGTGATGTTGTAACTACTATAATTAAAGCTAGTGATATATCTATTACTGAGTTAGTAGATGCTTGAAACTTTTGCAAATTTAGAGTTTGAACCTTTTTTACTCTCTTTTAAACTTGCTGGAATTACTACTTTTATACTCTTTGTTTTGAGTGTTCCACTAGCTTGGTATCTTTCTCAAACCAAATCAAAAATAAAGCCTTTTTTGGAAGCAATAACTGCTCTTCCTATAGTTCTTCCACCATCTGTTTTAGGTTTCTATATATTAGTTGCACTCTCTCAAAATTCACCTATAGGTATATTTTTTGAAGAAACTTTTGGCATACAACTTGTTTTTAATTTTACAGGACTTGTAGTTGCAAGTTGTTTTTACTCCTTACCTTTTATGGTTCAACCTCTACAAAGTGGTTTTGAGAGTCTAAATAAAAACATGCTTGAAGCAAGTTATATAAGTGGAAAAAATAAAATTCAAACAGTCCTTAGAGTAGCATTACCAAATATAAAACCAGCACTTTTAACAGCTATAATCGTAACTTTTGCTCATACAGTTGGTGAATTTGGTGTTGTTCTTATGGTGGGTGGGAGCATTCCTGAAGAAACCAAAGTGGCATCAGTAGCTATCTATGAGATGGTTGAGATAATGGATTACGGCATGGCTCATATATATAGTGGCATTATGTTGGTTATAAGTTTCTTGGTACTTCTAGGTGTTTATGTATTTAATAATAAGCAATCTAAGAGTTTTTTGTAGATTATATTTAAGATATAATTATAAATAAAATATAAAAGGCATATTGATGCATACTGTACAAGTACAATTAGATGATAGTATTTATGATGATATGGTTAAGCGTGGTGTCGATATTCAAAAAGAGTTTAAAGGGATGATTAAAAAAGTTATCTATAAAAAAGAATATCAAATAGCTAGTGATATTACAAAAGGTTTAGATGATGTTAAACAATCAAAAACAAGACCTTTAGAAGATTTATTAAATGAAATTTGAAACAGTTGATTTATTTGATAAGCAATTTAAAAAACTTTCTAAAAAATACAACCTTATAAAAAATGACTTAATATCTTTTGTAAGTGATTTTGAAACATCACATCAATTATCTACTAGGATAAAAACAAATTTATACAAAACAAGAATATCAAATAGTAATAAAAACAAAGGCAAAAGTGCTGGATATAGAGTTTATTATTATGTAAAAATTGAAGATACTATTTACCTACTTTCTATCTATGATAAATCTGAAATATCAATGATAGATGAAAAAATATTAAACAAATATATAGAAGAAATTATTGAAGAGAAGCAATCTAAGAGTTTTTTATAAATGGAGTCCAAGGCAAATAAAAAAATAAAAAAGTATTTTGATGGTGACCCTTATTCAGTTGGGATAGAGAGGGTTAGTTTAGATACTTTAAATGAGATGTTTTTAGCTATAGGCATATCAAAAACAATAGAATCTGAGAAAAAAGCTTTAAGTTTTGCTCGTAATTTATACTCAAATATACAATTGAAAAAAAGAGATGACATAGTAAGCTTTTTTGCTAATCTTGATGTTATTTATAAATCAGATAAACCTTTAGAATATGGTGTAGAACTGAAGCTAGAATCTTTTTCTAACGAACTGAATCTTACAGATGATGAAAAAACTCAAATTTATAATCTTTTTAAAAATAAAACACCAAAAAATATAACTCTTGAAAAGATTGAAGAGAAGCTTAAATATATACAAGCAGATGCAAGAAAAGATTTTATAGAAAAAGAGTGCAAAGTTTTTTTTAATCCAAAAAGATGTTTTGAGTTTAGTGCATCTATAAAGTACGATATATTTGGTGTAAGATTTGAAAAAGAGGAAGTATTAAAAACTTTAGTTTATGAAAAAAACTTTTTTGATAAAAAAGATGATTTAATTATCATCATAGAAGATGATAAAAATAATATTATTAAAGCACGACAAGAGGAGATAGATGCTTTTTTAGAAAAAATATTGTTACCTAATAGATACTTGACTTATGAAGATATAACTATATCTTTAAAAAATTCACCTTTAAAAGCGAGACACTATCCCCATATTGGCGATAATCTCATAAAACAAATAATTTTAGATAATTCAGTTTCTCAAAACTTTAAAATTTCAGGTGAAAGTTGCCATTTAAAAAAAGAGTGTTATATCAAGTTGCCTTTTTTAGATGTAGAGTTTAAATATATTCTTGATTATCATTTTCATACAGATTTTTTATTTAGTCGTATTTGGTTTAGTGGTGATTTGAATTTTGATGAGATTATGGAGGAGTTGCAAAAGAAAAAAGAGGAGCTGTTTTTTAAAAACTTACAGACCACAATAGATGAATCTAAATCTTACTTATCTGTTTTAGATGTAAGTGAAGAAGAGATTTATGAGATGGTTTATGTAAATATGTTAGATAGAATAATCATAAATCTTGAGATAACTAAAAATATCCATCTAAGAGTTTTAAAAAAAGTTGTAAAAAGATTTAAAGAGGATGTTGAAAAGGTTCAGAGAGAAAAAATATTGGCAAAAACTATAAAAGAGTTTAAAAATCTTTTTGGACAAGCTAGAAAAATGCAAAGAAAATTAACACTCTATATTGGTGAAACAAATAGTGGTAAAACATATCAAGCTATGCAAAAACTAAAAAAAGCAGATACAGGTTACTATTTAGCACCTCTTAGACTTTTGGCTTTGGAGAGTTATGAAGATTTGAAAGATAGCTCAATAGAAGTATCTTTGATTACTGGTGAAGAGGAGATTTTCAATGAAGATGCTACTCATATAAGCTCAACTATTGAGATGCTAAACTTTGAAGTGGATGTAGATGTTTGTGTGATAGATGAGGTTCAGATGATAGGAGATGCAGACCGTGGATGGGCTTGGGCAAATGCTATTATAGGTTCGCCAGCATCTGAGATAATTATGACAGGTTCACCAAACTCTAAAGATGCCATTATAGCTTTAGCTGAGTATTTGGGTGAAGAGTTGGAAATAATAGAGTTTGAGAAAAAAAATAGTTTGAATTTGTTAGATAGTTTTACAGATGGAGCAATGATAGAAGAAGCTACCGCTATAATAGCATTTAGTAGAAAACAGGTTTTAAAACTAAGAAATAAATTTTCTAAATTTTTTCCAGTAAGTGTAGTTTATGGAAATTTATCACCAGAAGTGAAGCGTGAAGAGGCTAGACGATTTCGTGATGGTGAAACAAAGATATTGATAGCTACAGATTCTATAGCTATGGGTTTGAACCTACCCATAAAAACTATACTTTTTTGGGCATCTAGTAAGTTTGACGGTGTAAGAACAAGGGAACTTTTAGCATCTGAAGTGGTTCAAATATCTGGTCGTGCTGGTAGGTATGGTTTGCATAAAGAGGGATTTGTAGGTGCATTGAATGATGAAGTTTATCAAGTCATAAAAGATAAACTCTATACCGATATAGATGCCGTAGCTATCCCTTTTAAAGTAAGAGCAAACAAAGAGCATATAAAACTTATAGGTGAAATCTTAAAAGAAGAGTCACTAGAGAGCATCTTAAAGTTTTTTGTAAAGTATATGGAGTTTAATGGTCCTTTTGTTGCTGTTAGTTTAGACAATATGATAAAAGCTTCAAGGATAATAGATAAGTATGAACTAGATTTAGATATGAAGTTTCATCTATCATGCGCTCCGTTGAGTTTAAATTCACCATACATAGTAAAAGCTTATCAAAAATACATAGTAGCACTACAAAAAAAAGAACCCATAACATATAAGATGCCAACCATAAATAAAGATGTAACAAACTCAATGAATGAACTTTTAAAAGTTGAAGATATGGTAAAAGAGATCTCCTTATATCTTTGGTTAGGTTATAGGTTTAGTGATAGTTTTGTAGATATGCAAAAAGCAAGAGAGGCTAGGGGTATTTTAAATAGATATATTGAAAACTCTCTTAGAGATAATTAAATTTTAAACTATTCTAGGAGAAAAAAATGCAAAAAGAAAACCTACTTACAGTAATATCAACAGAGAGTGCAGTATGATAAAAATAAACATAACAAAAAAACTTCATGGCTCAAATGGAGATATGGACTTAGATGTAAACTTAGAGATACAAAAGGGTGATTTTATAGCATTGGCTGGACAAAGTGGAAGTGGTAAGACAACTTTACTTCGCATCTTAGCTGGGCTTGAGGATGCTGATGGTTTTATAAAAGTGGGGGATGAAGTTTACTTAGATGCTAAAACTTCTTTAAAGTCTCAAAAGAGGGGTATTGGTTTTGTATTTCAAGATTATGCTTTGTTTGCTAACATGAGTGTAGAACAAAATCTTCTTTATGTAAAAAAAGATAAGGAACTAGCACAGCATCTCTTAGATATTACAGGACTTATTGAGTTAAGAGATAGACTTCCAAATACTCTAAGTGGTGGACAAAAACAGCGTGTTAGTTTATGTCGTGCTATGATGAATAGACCAAAACTTTTACTTATGGATGAACCACTCTCAGCACTAGACCCATCTATGCGTACAAAACTTCAAAATGAAATTTTATCACTTCATAGGGAGTTTGGAACTATGACTATTATGGTAAGTCATGACCCTAGCGAGATATATAGACTAAGCAATAGGGTTGTAGTTTTAGAACATGGTAAAATTATAAATGATGGAACTCCTAAAGAGGTACTTTTAAAGACAAGTGGTAGTGCAAAGTTTGCTTTTGATGGGGAACTACTTGAGATAATAAAAGTAGATGTGATTTATATAGCTATCGTTTCTATAGGTCAGCAGTTAGTTGAGGTAGTAGTTAGTAATGAGGAAGCAAAAAGTTTAGAAATAGGGCAACGAGTAAGTGTAAGTACGAAAGCTTTTAGTCCTATAATTAAGCAGATATAAAAAGGGTAAAAATGTTTAAAAAGATGATAGTGATAAGTTTGATATTTGCAAGTTCTATATATGCAGGAACTATCAACATAGCAGTAGCCGCAAATGTAAGTTATGCGATAGATGAGTTAAAAAAAGAGTTTAAAAAACTGCATCCAAATATTAAAGTTAGAGTAACACTTGGTAGTAGCGGTAAACTAACGGCACAAATAAAAAATGGTGCACCTTATGGACTTTTTATGTCCGCAAATATGAAGTATCCAAATGCTTTATATAAAGAGGGTATAGCTATAACAAAACCTTTGCTTTATACACAAGGAAGTTTAGCTTATCTAAGTAGTAAAAAACGAGACTTTTCAAAAGGTATCAAACTTTTAGAAGATGCTAAAATAAAAAGAATAGCAGTAGCAAATCCAAAAACTGCACCTTATGGAAAAGCAACTATAGAAGCTATAAAAAATGCTGGTATATATGAAAAGGTGAAGGGAAAGTTTGTTTATGCTGAATCTATCTCTCAAACTGTTTCTTATACTGTAGTTGCTACAGATATTGGATTTGTTGCAAAATCATCTTTATATAGCTCTAAAATGTCTAGGTTTAAAGAGGGGATAAATTGGGTAGAAGTTGATTCAAAATTTTACACACCAATCAATCAAGGTATAGTGATTTTAAAAAAAGCAAAAGATAATAAAGATATAAATGATTTTTATGATTTTATAATATCTACAGAGGCTAAAAAAATCTTTAAAGATTTTGGATATTTAATATAAACCTTATACTTGTTAAGTTAAACTTCATAATATTTTGTTAAATAAAAAAGGATAATAATGTCTATAAGTACAAAAGTTCATATACCGTTGATAGCTTCTATCGTAATAGGTTTTATAGTTATTGGTATAAATGGCCTTCTTACCATAAAATCTATGGAAGAAAATACATTTAAGAAAGAAGCAAATCTTTTTAAAATAGATTTAGCAGATCAGATAAAATCAAAAGAGAATGTTTGGCTTACAAATGCTTTGCAAATGGCTATGAATATAGATATTAAAAAAGCAATTATTTCAAATGATAGAGAGTTATTGAAATCAACTTTTAGTGGTATAGGGAAGATGTATAAAGACAATACATCTTTTAAGAGTGTAAATGCTCATATTATCACACCAGATTTAAAATCATTTTTTAAATCTTGGAAACCAGAGAGTTTTGGAGAGAGTCAAGCATCTTTAAAATCTTATAAAAAAGTGATAAATACTAAAAAACCTATAGTTGTTTTTGAAGAGGATGCAAAAGGTCTTAGACTTAGAGGGATTGCACCTATCATAGAGAATGGTGTGCTTATAGGTATTTTAGATTTTAGTGGTGGTATAAATAACTTTGGTGGAGCTTTAAAGAAAAAAGGTGTTGATTTTCTTTATTTTTTAGATAAAAATCATGCATCTGTAGTTAAAAAAGATTTATATAAAAAAGATGGACACCTTTTATCAAGTACTAAATATATAGATAAAAGTTTTTTAAATTATCTAAAATCATCATCATTTTCATTAAGTGAATCTATGAGAGAAAAGTATCAGATAGATAATAAATACTTTACAAGTACAATAGTTATCAAAGATATGGATGGGAAAAAAGTAGGTTATGCTCTTTTTGGTAAAAAAAGTCAGGAGATACTAGAATCTGTAAATAAAGCAAAAGCAGGATTTATAGAACAGATTGTTATTATGGGTGTACTTGATATTGTAATACTTATACTTCTTTTAACAGTTGTTAAAAGAGTTATTGTAATACCTGTTACAAATCTTGATAAAGTAGCAAAAGAGTTAGCTCAAGGTGAAGCAGATATGTCAAAAAGATTGCCTATTCATTCTGATGATGAGTTGGGAAGTGCTAGTTCTAGCTTTAACGCATTTCTAGATAAAGTTGAAACAATTGCAAAAACTGCTCAAGATGAAGCTCATCATGCAGAAGTATCAGCTAATGAGTCAAAAGAAAATCTTCAAAAAAATAAATTAACTTTAGCTTTATCCAATAGTATGATTTCTGGAAGTATAGATGGAGCAAATGATCTAAATGAATCGATGCAGTCAAATCTTGATACAGTAAATGAACTTAATGACTTAAATGAATCAACGGCAATTTCTATAAAAGAGGTTACTCGTTCTACAGATGAGGTAATAGATACAATATCTAATATTACAGAGATGATTAGTGGTTCAAGATCATCTTCACAAGAACTTAATGCCAATGTTGAAGAGATATATAGCGTTATATCACTCATAAAAGATATTTCAGATCAAACAAATTTACTCGCATTAAATGCAGCTATAGAAGCAGCACGAGCTGGTGAGCATGGACGAGGTTTTGCTGTTGTCGCTGATGAGGTAAGAAAACTAGCTGAGAGAACACAAAAAGCTACAAGTGAAGTTGAAGCAAATATGAGTGTCTTAAAGCAAAACTCTACTGATATGGCAGAAAATAGTGAAAGAATAGAGAGTCATGTATCAGATTCTCAAAATAAATTGGATGAGTTTAAAACTACATTTTATGATGTGGTTGAAAATATTTATAAAATTAAAAATGACAACAATATTATAGGTCATGAACTTTTTGCAAATATGGTAAAACTAGACCACATGGTGTATAAAAATAATGCATATTCTACGGTCTTGGATGGCAATACTAACATGACTTTAAATGATCATAAATCTTGTGATTTTGGAAAATGGTATGCAGATGAGGGTAAAAAAGAGTTTGGCAATACGAGTGGATTCAAATCTGTAGATAATCCTCATGCAAAAATTCATAATAATATTAAAAATATTATGCAAATCATGAATGGCTCTACAACTATAAATAATGATGAAATCATAAAGTTATTTAATGATACAGAAGAAGCTTCTAAGGAATTGTTTAGATATTTAGATGTTATGTTTCAAGAAACAGCAAATAAAAAGGATTAACTTTTGAAAAAAAATAAGTTAAATTTATTATTATTAAGTGTGTTGGTACTTAGTAGTTCTTTGCATGCAACATTAGCGACAGATAAAGTTACTTTAAAAGACAATATGCAAGTTCAATATACAAAAAAACCAGAATCTGTAGATACAATATCTGAAGCATTTATGGAAGGTTCTTTTTATGGTCGATTAAGAGCAAATGCTTTTTATTATGACTGGGATAATGCTGAAGATAATAAAGTTATAGGTTATGGTGGTTCTTTAGTTTATAAGACAGCACCACTTAATGGTCTAAGTGCAACAATTGCTGGATATACAACACAAAATCCTGGTTGGTATAGACCAGAGGCACAAGATGCTGGTAGTGTTAAATCTGGTAAAGATACCTTTTCTCGTCATAACTTAGCTACAGATGGTGATTATGGAATGACAGTTTTAGGTCAAGCTTACTTACAGTTTGATGTAAAAAAGACAACGCTTAAAGCTGGTCGTATATTACATGAAAGTGTATATACAAAATCAAATGATACAAAAATGATACCAAACAGTTTTGATGGGGTTAGCGTGATTTCAAAAGAGATAGATAAAACTACTGTATCATTAGCTTATCTAGCAAAACAAAAACTTCGTGATCATACAACTTCTCATGATGTTTTAGCTGTTGATGGTTGGGTTGAAAATGATGATTCAGCAGTGAATAAAAATCTAACTAAAGCAAGAATAGGCGATAATAATAAACTTATAATTGCATCTATTACAAATAAATATATTAAAAATTTAAAAGCAAATATTAGTTATGCAATTGTGCCAGATGTGGTAAGTAATCTTGTTCTTGAAGGACACTATACTATAAATGCTACGGATGATTTGAAGATTATACCAGGTATTAGATATATGAGACAGTTTGATAATTTAGATGCTAATTATAATGTTGCAAATTTAAAAGCTAATTCTGCAGGATATAATAATCCAAACTCTTTAGAAGCATATTTGTTAGCTGCGAGAGTTGATTTTAAACAAGGTGCATTTTTAGGACGACTTGGTTACTCATATATAGCAGATAAAGCGGACATAGTAGCTCCATGGAGAGGTTTCCCAACTGGTGGATTTACTCGTGCAATGGCTCAGTACAACTGGTATGCTAATACAAAAACATATATGATAAGAGCTGGATATGATTTTGATAAAGCTGGTTTACTGGATGGTTTTAGTATAATGGCTCGTTATGCTATGCAGGATTTTGATGATAAAAAACCTGGAGTTTCTTCAGATAATAATATTTTACATGTAGATGCTCGTCAAAATATTGGGAAAAATACACAACTAAAAGTAAGAGTTGGTTTAAGTGATGCAAAAGCTGATACTAAAGATATGAATGGTAATATAAAAAAAGACTGGTCATATAATGAATATAGAGTTGAATTAAGTCACTTTTTTTAAAAGGATTGGGGTATGTTAAAATCGGGGTCACTTTATGAGTATAATGGTTGCATAGTAGATTTTTCGCAAGACAGATTGCAAAGATATAATTATAATTTGAAAAGAACTAAAAATCTTGATGTATTTGCTGATATATCGGTGGCTTCTTTTAATAAAGTAGCATCAATTAAAAATAATTTAATTGAGATTAGAAATTTTGAAAAAAAGCAGATAATAGTAAAATTAAAATTAGATCCATTAGAAAAAGTTACAACTATGGCATTAGGTGAAACTGTGCTAGTAGTTGGCAGAGAGGATGGAAAAGTAAGTTTAATCTGTATGCTATCAAAAACAAAAGAGTTACAATTTAAAATATCAAATAATCCTATAAAATCTATGTACTTAAATAGTGAAAGTATTATGAGTGTAGTTAGTGGTAATGAGATATTTATTGTGAATATTGTTGATAGAACAACTCTTTCAAAAATTAAGGAAAAATCAACTATATCATCTT
>JAYEHQ010000055.1:0-13544 GCA_034659595.1 Campylobacterota bacterium | reverse complement strand
TGGTGGACCCTCAGAGATTCGAACTCTGGGAGGTATGACCCTCGCTGGTTTTCAAGACCAGTGCATTCGACCAACTCTGCCAAAGATCCACTTGTTATTCTGATAAAAGATTATTAAAACTGGAGGTGCCACCCAGATTTGAACTGGGGATAGCAGCTTTGCAGGCTGCGGCCTTACCACTTGGCGATGGCACCAGTTTCAATTTCATCAATGGTGCCCAGGGCCGGATTTGAACCGGCACAGTATTGCTACCGGGGGATTTTAAGTCCCCTGCGTCTACCAATTTCGCCACCTGGGCATCGTGAGTGTTATCACAGTTTAACAATAGTTACTTAATAGAATGGAGCGGGAAACGAGGTTCGAACTCGCGACCCCAACCTTGGCAAGGTTGTGCTCTACCGCTGAGCTATTCCCGCAGTTTTATAAGACCGCTCTCATTAAGTGGTGGAATTATAGCTTGTTTGTTTTTAAATGTAAAGGTTTTTTCAAAAAATTTTCAAAAAAATGATATAATCTCATTTATAATCAAATTACATACTATATAAAAGGAATATTTATGAGAAGTGATATTATAAAAAAAGGGTTTGACAAAGCCCCTCACCGTTCTCTTTTAAGAGCAACTGGACTTAAAGATGAAGATTTTGATAAACCATTTATAGGGATAGCAAACTCTTACATTGACATTATCCCTGGGCATTTTTTCTTACATGAATATGGTGAAATTGTTAAAGAGGCTATCCGTGAAGCTGGTGGTGTACCATTTGTATTTAATACTATCGGTGTAGATGATGGTATAGCTATGGGTCATGAGGGTATGCTTTATTCCCTTCCATCTCGTGAAATTATTGCTGATTCTATGGAAACGGTTATGAATGCTCATGCACTTGATGCGATGATTTGTATCCCTAACTGTGATAAAATTGTACCAGGTATGATTATGGGTGCATTACGCATAAATGTTCCTACTGTATTTGTTTCGGGTGGTCCTATGGCAGCTGGAGCAAAAAAAGATGGTACTCCAATTGATTTAGCTACTGCATTTGAAGCTGTTGGTGTTCATGCTGAGGGTAAGATGAGTGATGAAGAACTTTACGACATCGAGTGTAATGCTTGTCCAAGTGGTGGTTCTTGTTCTGGTATGTTTACAGCAAACTCTATGAATACTCTTTGTGAAGCTATGGGGATAGCACTTCCAGGAAATGGGACAGTTTTAGCAATGACTCCAGAGCGTATAGAGATAGTGAAAAAAGCAGCTAAACGCATCGTAGAGATGGCAAAAGAGGATAATCCTGCAAAAAATAATATCCGAAATGTTTTAAATGAAAAAGCTGTTCACAATGCTTTTGTTATAGATATGGCAATGGGTGGAAGTTCAAACACTGTTTTACACATGTTAGCTATCGCTAATGAGGCAGAAGTTAATTTCCCTATCGAGAAAATTAATGAAATAGCAGATAAAGTTGCCCATATCGCTAAAATTTCTCCATCACTTACAACTGTACACATGGAAGATGTTGATAAAGCTGGTGGGGTTAATGCGGTTATGAGAGAGGTAAGTCGTCGTGGTAATCTTTTATACCTTGATAATCCAACTGTAACTGGTGAGACTATTGGTGAGAGAATTAAAGATGCTGTTATCTTAAATGAAGAAGTTATCCATACAAATAAAAATGCTTACTCTCAAGTTGGTGGTCTTTCTATTTTATTTGGAAACTTAGCATTAGAGGGTGCTGTTGTTAAAACTGCTGGAATTGATCCAACTATGAGACAGTTTAAAGGTAAAGCTGTTTGTTTTGATTCTCAACCAAAAGCAATAGCAGGAATTATGGGTCATAAAGTTAAAGCTGGTGATGTTGTAGTTATCCGTTATGAGGGTCCAAAAGGTGGTCCAGGTATGCAAGAGATGCTAGCTCCTACTGCACTTATACAGGGTATGGGTCTTGGTTCAAGTGTTGCACTTATCACTGATGGTCGTTTTAGTGGGGCTACTAAAGGTGCATCTATCGGTCATGTTTCCCCTGAAGCTGCTGAGGGTGGTTTAATCGCTTTTATTGAAGATGGTGATGAGATAGAATTAGACACTGATGGACATTTACTACAACTAAATGTAAGTGAAGATATTATAGCTGAGCGTAAAGCTAAATGGAAACCTTACAAAAATGAAGTAAAATCAAAATGGCTTAAACGCTACCAACTTTTAGTTTCAAACGCTTCTAATGGTGCAGTTTTAAAAACTGAACTATAGAACATAAAATATTATATTCAGCAAGATTACTCTATAATCGGCGAAGTTAAAATAGCATAAAAAGAGAGAAAAGATGAAAAAAGTATTAATGACACTTAGTTTAGTAGTTATGAGTTTAGTATTTACAGCATGTGGTTCAAAAGCACCTTTTAAAGCAGAAAAACCTCTTCCTGAGGCAGCTCTAGTGTATATATATGTAGTTGATGGTGTAAGTGATAATGATGAGGCTAGTCATAATGATTATAATATCCGTATAAATGGTAAAAGATATTTAGAGCGTATAGAAAGTGGAGAATATATGGTTTTTAATCTAAAACCAAATGCTACACTTCTTTCAGTTGTAAAAAGTCAAATAATTGAACAACATATAAAGCTAAATCTAAAAGCTGGTGATATAAACTACTTAAGAGTTACTGATAATATCTCTTATGGTGAATTTGCTTTTGAACAAGTTAGTCCTCAAGAAGCAAGAGCAGAGATTTCAAAAACTGGACTTGCTGGTTCAAATGTAGAAGATCCTGATAATATTATTACAGAATTAATGGGTACTGAAGATTCACAAGATAGCTCTATAGTAAAAGCTAAAACAGATGCCATTCCTGCTGTGAGTGAAGCAGAGATTGATGCTATTATAGAGAAAAAATTAGCTTCAAGAGGTGTTTCTTCAGCCGTACCAGCTTATATTGAGACTTCAAAATTAGATAAAATCAAAGAGGCTTTTGAGATGAAAAAGCAAGGTATTTTAACTGATGAAGAATTTAAAACTCTAAAAGCTGAAATACTGGCTAAATAATGTTAGTAGATAGCTATGATAGAGTAGTTGATTATCTGAGAGTTTCAGTAACAGAACGCTGCAATTTTAGATGTCAATATTGCATGCCCGAGAAACCTTTTTCTTGGGTGCCAAAAGAGAATTTACTCTCATTTGAAGAACTTTTTGAATTTATGAAAATTTCTATAGATGATGGTGTTAAAAAAATTCGTATCACTGGTGGTGAGCCTTTACTCCGTGAGGGTTTAGATAAGTTTATAAAAATGATTTATGACTATGAACCATCAATAGATTTGGCTATGACTACAAACGCATACTTACTTAAAGGTACAGCAAAAAAATTAAAAGATGCTGGACTTAAAAGAATAAATGTAAGTATAGATACTTTAAAGCCAAAAGTAGCATTAGAAATAGCACAAAAAGATGTTTTAAAAAATGTTCTTGATGGTGTAGAAGAAGCACAAAAAGTTGGTTTAAAAGTAAAAGTAAATATGGTACCTATGAAAGGTATAAATGCTGATGAGATTTTAGATGTATTGGAGTATTGTAAAAAGAGAGATATGAGTATCCGCTTTATAGAGTATATGGAAAATGAACACGCTTCTAAAGATATAAGTGGGATGAAATCAGATGAGCTTTTAGAACTTATCGGTGCTAAGTATAATTTTAGTGATGATGGTTTTGATGGTTCATCCCCTTCACACTATTATACTATGGATGATGGTTATAGATTTGGAATCATTGAACCTTATGAAGATGATTTTTGCAAGCAATGTAATCGCATCCGTTTAACTGCCGAGGGTAGTCTTATACCTTGCTTATATTTTGATGAATCTATGAGTATAGCTGAGAGTATAAAAAATGGTGATATTAAAGGTGCTACAGATATTTTA
Organism: Campylobacterota bacterium; assembly: GCA_034659595.1. GTDB lineage: Bacteria > Campylobacterota > Campylobacteria > Campylobacterales > Sulfurimonadaceae > Sulfurimonas. Next base: position 9,634 of record JAYEHQ010000055.1, on the reverse strand, counting down.
AAAGAGGTAATAAGAACTAAACCCGAGAAAAACCGTTGGGGTGGTGAAGATTCAGAGTCTTCAAGCCGTGCTTTTTATGAGACTGGTGGTTAATGATTTATCTAGTAGAACATTTTTATAGCATCCAAGGTGAGGGTCGCTATACTGGTGTACCATCTATATTTTTTCGATTTGGTGGATGTAACATGAGATGCGAAGGCTTTGCTTGTAGTGAAATTGCATCTGATGGTGTTGAAGTTATAGGTTGTGATACCGTATATGCTGTAAATAAAGAGCATTTTTTCCATAACTGGATTCCTATTAAAAATGAAAAAGAACTTTTAAATATACTAAATCTTTATGAACTTCCTCATGCAGTAGATATTGTTTTAACAGGTGGTGAACCACTTTTGTATGCAAATGAAGAAATTTTTATAAAATTTTTGGAAGCTTTAGTAAAAAAAGGTCACCAAATAACCTTTGAAACTAATGGCTCTTTAGATGTAAATTTTGAAAAATTCCCTGTATATAAAGAGTGTATATTTGCTTTATCTGTAAAACTTTCTAATTCAGGTGAGAGTTTAAGAAAAAGAATAAATCCAAATGTTATTTATAATATAGCTACAAACTCTAAAGAGGCTTTTTTCAAATTCTCTATAGATGCTGAGTCTATTAATCTAGGCTTAGAAGAAGAGATAAAAGATATAACTTCCCATGCTCCTAAAACTAAAGTTTATTGTATGCCTGTTGGTGGAGATAAACAAGAGGTTAAAAAAAATACAGAACCTTTGATAGAGTTTTGTAAAACAAAAGGTTATAACTTTAGTGATAGACTTCATATAAGAATTTGGGATGCAAATAAAGGTGTTTAAAATATGATAATCAGAAAACTTTTTAAATTTGAAAATGCACATATTGTTCGTGGTTGTTCAACTGTAAAATGTCGTAGTTCTTTGCATGGACATTCATACAGAGTTGAACTACTTTTTGAATCTAATTTTTTAGATAATGGTCAAATGATTTATGATTTTGGTTTAATGAAACAAAATATGAAATCTTTAATAGATGCTTTTGATCACTCTATCGCTTTATGGGATGGAGATGACAAAGAGTATTTAAAAGATATGAAACAACACTCTTTAAGATGGGTACAACTTCCAGTATCACCATCAGCTGAACAATTTTCTCGTGTTATTTTTGTAATGATAGATGCTTTACTAAAATTAACTTCAACAGTAAATGGTGAAAAAGAAGTTTCTTTAAATAGTGTAATAGTTCATGAAACACAAACAGGTTACGCTCAATGCTTTAAAGATGATGCTTATAGTGAAAATATGGGTCTTATAAAATTAGATGAAATTATTTTTTCAGATGAAGTTAAAAATGATTGGAAAGATAATAAACTTTTTGAAAAAATTAAAAATGGAGATAGATTTATAAATTTAACTGATGTTTAAATTCACTATAGTGAGATATGGATTTTATCTATAATCCATTGCCCCACATATGCATCTTCTTAGCCATAATTAAATCATAACCATCTACAATATCTATATCATTAACAGCACGAAATTCATAATCATCTAGCATTATTTTTATAGCTTCTATATCCATAACACCTTTTTTTTCCATGATAATAATATCAGCAGTGTTTGCTAAAGAGCTATAAGATAGTTTCAAAAGCATATCTTGATTTTCATGAGATGCAAATATATCTTTTAAAATAATAATATCATTACTTCTAGGCATTGCTTGAAAAGGTTGATTCATATTTTTAATATATTTGATATTAGTATTTTTAAACTCTGTTTCATCAATCTTATCACCATAAAAAGCGAGAGAAAACTCTCCGATTCCATCTAAAAGATTAGCTAAAGCATGAGTAGTATCATCTGGTAAAGATGTGACCTGCATGTAATGACTACCAGGATATGGGTTAAAAAGTTGTAAAAATTTAGTAAGCAAGATCGTGTAACTCTTTAAATATAAATGCTTCTACAATATCATCTATATCCCTTTGTATATGTGCAACAAGAACCATCATAGACATTTCCATAAATGGCCATACATACTCTTTATCACTAGATACTATTACAGCTTCTGAGAAATTCTCAAAAGCTTCTTTATCTTCGTTAAACTTAATTTCTACTAATCTACCCTCTTCAATAAGCATCTGAGCCCAAAACTTAACATCTTCTATCTTTGTTAATTGTGCTTCATCTACATTATCAGAATCCATTGGAAGTAAAAGGTACATTAACTAATTTTACTCATATCTAATATTAAATCTTCATTATTCATTATACCTATACCTCTTTTGAGAACCTCTTTTGCAATACTTTTAGCATCTTTTAATGAGTGCATTTTATAAGTTCCACATTGGTATTTATTTAACTCAGGAATATCACTCTTTTTCTCTACCTTAAGTATATCTTCCATAGATGCTTGCCAAGCTTTTGCAACTTTTTTCTCTTTTGGTTGACCTAAAACAGACATATAAAAACCTGTACGACAACCCATAGGAGAAACATCTATAATTTCAACTTTTTTAGAGTTTAAATGATCACGCATAAAACCAGCAAATAGATGCTCTAAAGTATGGATACCTTCAGATGAAAGTATATCTTTATTTGGTTTTACAAATCTAAGATCAAAAACTGTAATATCATCACCACTAGGAGATTTCATCCCCTTAGCTTTACGAACGGCAGGTGCTGGCATGATAGTGTGGTCAACTGTAAATGAGTCTAATAATGGCATGTGGAAATTCCTTGTATTTAATTAGTGTTATTTTATCGTTTTAAAATTTTATTTTGTTGAAGTAGTTTTATTAAATTTTATGATTAGAGGATATATTTAGAGTAAAAAGGTTTTAGATTTGGTGTAGATTGTGCAAAATATCCGACCGAAAGCGTACTCTAGTACGCCAAGTGTCGGATTTTTGTGCAAGATGCACTGAAGCTAGAAGCTTGTGTTAAACTCTTGCTTCTTCTCTTCTATTTAGATATGCCCAGTTTTCATCTACACGAGTTTGCCACTCTTTGATTAAGTATTTATACTCATCTTTGAAAAGGTGTTTAAAACGACCTTGTGCAGCTAAGTACTCTTCAACTGGAACAACATTCTTAGGTCTATATGTGATATTAAATTCACGACCATCAATCACTTCATAAAGTGGAAATACTAATGAATCAGTTGATAAATCAGCTAGAGCCATAGTATCTTTAGGGTCAAATTTCCACTCTGTTGTACATGGAGAAACTGCATTAATAAATGTAGCACCCTCTACTGCAAAACCTTTTTGGATTTTCTTAACCATATCTTTCCATTTATTTGGAGATACTTGTGCAGCATACGGAATATTATGAGCAGCCATAATTCCTATCATATCTTTTTTATTTTGTTTCTCACCATAAGAAATACTACCAGCTGGTGAAGTTGTTGCACTTGAACCAATTGGTGTAGAAGATGATCTTTGACCACCAGTATTTGCATATACTTCGTTATCTAAAACTACATACATCATGTTATGGTTTCTTTCCATACAGCCAGAAATCCACTGAAAACCAATATCATAAGAAGCACCATCACCACCAAAAGCTACAAACTTAGGATTACGATCTGGTTGCTTCAGGCGACCTTTTGTTTTAAGTACATTGTACATAGCCTCAGCACCAGAAATTGCTGTAGAAGAATTTTCAAAACCGATATGAATCCATGAAGCATCCCAAGATGTATATGGATAAACAGCTGTACAAACTTCAAGACAACCAGTAGATGCACCTAATACTAAATCATCATTTGTTGCATTTAAAATTTCACGAACAATGATAGAGTGAGCACAACCTGGACATAAAAGGTTAGCTCCTTCAAATCTATCAGCTGATGTTGAGAAATCTTTTAAATTTTTAATTTTTTTCATTTCACTCACTGCGTTCTCCTTATAAGAATGATAATTTCGGTCCACGAACACCGATAAACTGTTGTTGTTGAGTAAGTACTTTACCAGCTTCAGCATTTGCTAGAAGTTCATTATAAAGATTTACTATATCAGTTTTTAACAGGTCACGACCACCTAAACCATAGATATAACCACTTAGTAACATTTTACTATCTGTATTAAATAGTGAACCAGCAATTTCGTTAAATAACATACCAGCAGCACCACCTGGAGCTGAACGATCAAGAGCAGCTACAGCTTTAACATCTTTTAATGCATCGCCAATCTCTTTAAATGGGAAAGGGCGAACAACACGAGGTGCAACAACACCAGCTTTTACGCCTTTTGCTCTCATCTCTTCTGCTACTTCACGAGCAGTTTCAACAGATGTACCTAAACATACTACAGCTACTTCTGCATCTTCCATATTATATTTTTCGATTTGATTATATTTACGACCAGTTAACTTTTCAAAATCTGCAAAAACTTCATCTATTTTAGGTGGAACTTCTGTCATCATATCTTTATGTTGACGAGCTTTATGCTCAAAATGCCAATCTTCTTCAGTTTGTACACCATGTGTTACTGGATGCTCAAAATCTAACATATCATTCATTGGCTTATACTCACCAACAAAGTTATATGCATCATCATCACTGATAGTATGTACACCTTGTGCTGTATGAGATGTCATAAAACCATCTTGATTTACAATTGAAGGGATTCTAACATTGTGAGATTCACTTACTTTAAAAGCGATAAAGTTTAAGTCATAAGCTTCTTGTGGACAAAAAGAATCAAACTGAATCCAACCACTATCACGAGCTAGATATAAATCTGAGTGATCACCATTAACATTAAGTGGTGCAGCTAATGCACGATTTACAATGTTAAGTACGATTGGTAAACGCATACCAGATGCTTGGTAAAGTGTTTCAACCATAAGTGCAAGACCCTGTGAAGAAGTTGCAGTTGCAACACGACCACCAGCAGCAGCAGCACCAATACATCCACTCATTGCAGCATGTTCTGATTCAACCATTACAAATTCACCCTCAACAAAGTTGTCTGACTTGAATTTTGCATAACCTTCAACAATAGGAGTTGATGGAGTAATAGGATAAGCTGCAACAACATCTACTTGAGCTTGTCTTAAAGCTTGAGCAGCTGCATGATTACCATCCCATACTTCAATATCTCTTAATTCCATTTTATCAAATGCCATCTATTTCTCCTCATCTTTACTAGGCCACTGAGCTAACTCAGTTTCTTCGTCTGCTTGTTCTGGGAACATTAAAAGTGATTTAGGATTTGTTGGACATACTTCCACACAAATACCACACCCTTTACAGTGATCCATATCAATTCCTAACATTTTCTTATCTCTTGAGATAATAGAAATATCTGGACAAAATATCCAACAAAATTGACAATCGATACAAAAGTCTTTATTAAAAACTGGTTTAATAAGTCTCCAGTCAGCTACATTAGCAGTAAAAGAGTTATTCGCTGAATAAGCACGATCTTCTTGCTTAGTTCCAGCGATATCATCAATACCACCATCAAATGAATGAAGCATTGCTCCTATTTCAAATCCATCCCATCCTGTATTTGCCATTATTAATTCCTTATTTTACTTCGTCATAAGCTCGTTGAATCGCAACCATATTTGCGTCAATGATCTTTTGTGGTAATTTTGCAAGAACTCTTTGCATACTCTCTTTGAAGAACTCTATATCGTACATTCCAGAAACTTTCATAAATGCACCAAGCATTGGTGTATTTGGAATAGGACGACCAATTGTTTCATTAGCAATACCTATACAATCAAGAGTATAAACCTCTTTACCAGCTAATTTAGGCTGAATTACTTTAAGTTCTTCTGTACTTAAATGGGTAGTTATAATATATTTTGTACTATCTGTTCCATTAACTGTAACATCTGTTGTAATAGCTAACGCTGGATCAATAACAAAAACATAGTCCGGATTCATATATTTTTCATGATTCATAATAACTTTATCATCAACTCTATTATAAGCAGTCATTGACGCTCCACGCTTAGCAGATCCATAAAATGCAAATGCCTGTACATGTTTACCAGTTGTGGAAATAACATCTGCTAAACCCTTAGCACCAGTAACGGCACCTTGTCCAGCACGACTATGCCATCTAATTTCTAGCATAAATTCTCCTTGAGTATATATTGATTATAGTTTGCTGTATTCTATGCAACTTGGTCTTAAAATAAGCTTGATACTTTTTGTGTTTAGTTTTTACTTGGTTATGTGTGTTATATCTTCCTATTTTTTAAAAATTTTATAGCTTCATAAGTATTATTAAAAATCATATTTGTATGTTCTTTTAATGCCTCTTTTTCATCATATCCACTAAGTACACCAATAGAGTTTATATTTGCATTTTTAGCAGAAATAAGATCCATTTTTGTATCCCCTATCATCCAAATTTCTTTATTTTTAGTATCTAGCTTTTCTAATGCTTTTAATATAGGTTCTTCATGTGGTTTAGGGTTCTCAACATCTTCTCGACCTATTAAAACTTCAAAATATTGCATTAAATTAAAATGTTCCATTAAGACTTTAGAATATTTCCCTGTTTTCGTTGTTACTATTCCTAAAGTTGCAAACTCATTGGCTAATAAAACTGCATCAGACGCTAAATCTAGCAGTTGAGTTTTTAAAGTAGAAATCTTTCTATAATGTGCTTTATATGTATCTACAAAATCCCATACATTATTTTCACTTATTCCTAATTCCCTATACATCACATCAAGTGGATGCCCAATCAATGCCTTAATTTCTTCATCATTTGGATGTGGATGGTTATAAAAATCAAATGAGTTATGAAAACTCTCCAATATTGCATCTGTTGAGTCTATTAATGTCCCGTCTAAATCAAAAAGTATTATCAAAATTCCACCTTAAAAATTGTTAGCAAAGTATATAACCCTCACCACGAATAGCTTGTATATAGTTTTTAGTTCCATCTGGATCTATATGTTCTTTTAATCTTTTTACAGCAACATTTACAGTTTTTGGTTGCTTATTTATAGAATCTTTCCATACTTTTTCCAAAAGTATATCACGACTTAAAAGTACATTTTCATTTTTTATAAACTCTAAAAGTAAATTATGTTCTAAGTGAGTTAATTTAATCTCTTTATTATCAATTGTAAATGATTTATTTGAAGATTTATATGTAATATCTTTAAATTTAAACACATCTAGTTTTTTAGATGTGCGTTTTATAACTGCTTTTACTCTAGCTTTAAACTCTTCAAGATTAAATGGTTTTGTTATATAGTCATCTCCACCAGCTTCAAAACCTTCTAAAATATTCTCACTAGAATCTTTTGCACTAACATAAATAACAGGTTCATTATAGCCAAGCTTACGAATAGATGCGATAAATTGTGTACCCTCAATTGATGGTAAATTTCTATCCATTAAAATTAAAGAGATATTATCCTCATCTAAAATATTCTTTACATTTGTAGTATCTACACAAGTGATAATATCATAGCCCTCTTTTGTTAGAGTATATTCCATAAGGTCTAAAATATCTTCTTCATCTTCTACTATCAGTATTGTTTCATTCATGTACAGATTGTATCAAATTATTTTTGAAAATTACTATTTTTTTAATCTTACTCTCTGAGAATGTGTAATAGCTACCGCTATAGCGTCTGTTATGTCCAATGGTTTTATCTCTTTTTTTATATTTAATAGTCTTTTGACCATAAATGCAACTTGTTCTTTACCCGCTTTTGCTTTACCTGTAAGTGCTTTTTTTACTTGAAGTGCAGTGTATTCATTAAATTGTCCGAACTGTTGTAGTATTGTAAGCATAATTGCCCCACGAAATTGAGCTAGTTTTATGGTTGTAGCTGGATTATGTGCATAAAATATATCTTCCATTGCAACTTCATCTATTTTATGATTACTAAAGATACTTTCAAACGCTTCAACCATTTGTGGAATCTGGAATTGTAACTCTTGTGCTTTTATTTTTATAAGTCCAGCTTCAACTAAAGATATTTTACCTTTTTCTAAAGAGATAAGAGCATAACCCATATTTCTAGTTCCTGGATCTATTCCTAATATTATCATTAAAAAACCTTTTCTATCAAAAGTTTACATAAATAATTTGAAAAATATAAAAATAATGGCAAAATGTCATATTTAATTAATGGGAGTTATTTGTGGCATATACAGTTCAAGATAGTTTTAATGAATTTGTACAAAATATATCAATTTCATGTGATTTATCAAATATAGCGGAAGATCGCACAAAATTAATGGTTGATTTATTAGATAAAAAGTTTGAGATTTTAGAAATTTTCCCTGTTGGTTCTTTACTTACATATACTGCTATTAAAGATCATACAGAAATAGATATAATGCTTGTTTTACATTATTCAAAATATATTAAAAATAAAGCTCCTATAGATTTACTTCAAAAAGTGAAAAAAACTTTAAGTTCTTATCATACAAAAATAACTAAAAAAAATACACATGCAATTAAATTTAATTTTCAAACTCCTCCAAATGTAAATATTATTCCTGCGAGTAGAGTTTCAGATAATAATCTCTTTTCACACTATAATATCCCTAGTACAGATAAAGATATATGGATTGCATCTAATCCAAAAATACATACTCAAAATATGAGAGAATTATCTGTATATAAAAGTCAATTAATACAAATTATCAAAGAGTGGAATCGACATAATGGTTCTTATCTTACTTCATTTCATATTGATAATATTGCTTTACTTTATGAAGATGAAGTTAATTCAGATTTAGCATGGCATGTGTGTAAATTTTTTAAACATATGCTTGAAGTATTAGAAAATCCTATACATAATCCTAATGGACTAGGTAGTAATGCAGATGACTACTTAGATAATTATAGTAGAACAGAGATTATAAAAATTATAGATGATACTATTACTCTTACATATAATGCTTGGTATGAAGTTTATTCAGACAAAGACCAAAAAATATCAATAGAAATTTATCGTGAATGTTTTGGAGAAAGATTTCCTAAGTATGGATAATTATGCATCATAAATTAATGCATAATTATAATTAAAATTTACAGTCCGCCTAAAGCTTTTTTAACATTATCATCAGCCATAGTTATATTCCAAGCTGGTTCCCAAACAACTTCTACCTCAACGCTATTGATATTAGACATTTTAAGAACTGCTTCTTTAACCCACTGTACTATCATTTGATGAAGTGGACACGCTTTTGTAGATAGGGTCATAGTAACTTTTACATTACCCTCAGCATCACACTTGGCATCATATATCAAACCCATCTCAACAAGATTAAACCCAACTTCTGGGTCATTAACTGTTGAGATTGCTAAAAACAGTTCCTCTTTACTATACATACTCATTACTTATTCCTTGAACATTTGGTGGGATTGAAATCCCATTTCCGATGAATTATAAGAAGCTTTGCTACTTAAAATTTATCATATATAGAACACTTCTTATGAAAGCAAATGCACCAACTACTAAAAATGAAGCTCCAGCACCGATAAGAATATCACTTTTGACTAAAATAGCAACAGTTATTATTACTACTCCAACTGCTGAAAATATAAACTGAGCTTGTGAGCTTTTTGGTGGAACCATATCTGCTAACATCGGAACTTTTTGTTTCCCTACCAATGGTGAAAATC
>JAYEHQ010000054.1:0-13580 GCA_034659595.1 Campylobacterota bacterium | reverse complement strand
TGCCCTTTAGCTTCTTCTATGCGACCTACTATCCCTATAGTAAATGCATCTGCTAAATTATACTTCTTTTTTAGACTAAAGACTTTGTTTTCATCTACTTTAGGTTCATCAACACCTAAATAAATCATCTCTAGTTTTGGTCTTATATCTTGAGGTATAAATTTTTCAAGTTGCTCTTTTACTTGATTAGTAACAGCGTGTATTGTGTCTATATTTTTATAAAGCCATTTATGATAAAAATCATCTTTAAACCTTGTCATAGTCATATGTCTAGACTGAATAACTTTTGGGTTTTTCTTACTTAAAACTTTGGCTAACACTACTGTAGCTATATCTCTAGTCCAATGAAAATGGATTATATCTATATCTTTTCTATCAATAAACTTTGCTAATTTTATTGCGGGAATAATTGGAAAAAACTTATTTCTTTTTAGTGTAATTTTTAGCTTATCATCAATAAGCTTATCCAATAATTTATTTGGGGCTATACATATATAACAATTTGTCTGTGTCTTAAAATATTCAAAATTATCTTTTGCACATAATTCCAATCCACCAAGTGTAGGTGATAAACAAAATTCTAGTATATTTTTTCTTTTAGAATTTAACTTCAATTTAACACCCTTATTTTTTATTTTATAATTATATAGTAATTTAGATATAATTCATATAATTCTAAAGAGTGGGAGTATCTAAAATGTTTTTTAAGAACAGGCACTACGGTTTAACAAGGATAATGAATTTCAAAGAATATTTATATAATAGTAAAATAATTGCTAATGAAGAAAAAAATATATAGATATTTACAATTTTTTAGTAAAAGAACCTAACTAGAAAGATATAATAATAATAAAAAGAATTGAAAACATAAATCTATGATAAAATATACAATAAGCAAAAAATTCACAAACTTTAAAGATTTTATCCTAAACATAAAATCTAATTTTAACTCAAATAATAAAAGCATCCATAAAGCAAGAAATGAACTTAAAGTTATAAACTATAACAAACTTGATACGATTGTAAAATCTTTCAAAGTTCCTCATCTATTTAACCAAATAGTTTACTCTTTTTTTAGAGATTCAAAAGCAAAAAAATCTTATGAATACTCACTTATTTTAAAAGATTTTACACCTCAGCCTATAGGTTACATAGAGTTTTATTCATCTTTTTTACTAAAAGAGAGTTATTTTATAAGTGAAAGATTTGATTATGATTTTACTATAAGAGAACCTTTACTTGATGCTAATTTTGAAAACAAAAAAAATATTTTAGAAGCATTTGCTAAATTTACTTTAGAGCTTCATAACAACAATATTTTACATCATGACTACTCACCTGGTAATATCCTTATAAAAAAAGAAAATGATGATTTTATTTTTAAAGTTGTTGATATAAATAGGATGAAATTCATACCTCTTGATTTAGATGCAAGACTAAAAAACTTTGCAAAACTTTGGATGAGTGATGCAGATATGACCATAGTAGCATCTGAGTATGCAAAACTCATAGAAGAAGATATAGATAAATGTATCAAACTTGCACTAAAATATTCACGAAATCATAAAAATAAAAAAAATATAAAAAAAAGGCTAAAAGGGGAAAAAGTTGTTGATTAGCATAATGTATCATCATGTAGATAGTGATAGGTGTTCAAATGATTTAAGTATGTTTGATCAGCATCTCGTATATATAAAAGAAAACTTTCAAACTCTATTTCCACAAGAAAATGTTACTGGGGACAGTGTATGTCTTACTTTTGATGATGCTTATGCTGACTTTTATTATCACATATTTCCATTACTCAAAAAGTACAATCTAAAAGCTATTTTAGCAGTACCTACTAAATACATTTTAGATACTACAAATGAATCTAAAGATACAAGACTAAATTTTGAGCATAACCATCTTTTTGAGAACTATAAAAAAGGAACTTTTTGTACTTATGAAGAGATACAAGAGATGCTAAAATCTGGACTTATTCAAACAGCATCACACTCCCATACTCATACTAATCTACTTGAAGATGACATCAACCTAGATAGTGAATTTACTGAATCAAAAAAAATATTGGAAAATAAATTAAATATCACCGTAGATAGTTTTGTTTTCCCTTTTGGAAAATACAATGACTCTATAGCAAAAAAATGCTCTTATGAGTACAAATATATGTTTAGAATCGGAAATGCTATACACAAAGATTTTTCAGGAATAAACGGCATTATCTATAGAGTTGATGGAGATGATTTAAAAACGCCAAATGAGATTTTTAAACTAAAAAATATTTTAAAATATAAATTTAAAGCATTCACAAAACAGATAATTGGAACCAAAAAATGAAAATTTCAGCAGTAGTCTTAGCAAAAAATAATGATAATACTATAGAAAAAACACTCAAAAGTTTAGTAGATTTTGATGATGTAGTGGTATATGATAACGGCTCAACAGATGCCACTATGACCATAGCACGAAGCTTCAAAAATGTGAACCTAATAGAGGGTGAATTTAAAGGTTTTGGATGGAGTAAAAATAAAGCTGTTAGTTTTGCCAAGCATGATTGGGTTATCATCATAGACAGTGATGAAGTAGTAGATGCTACACTTTTACAAACTTTAAAAACAAAGACTTTAGATGCTAAAAAACTATATCAACTAAATTTCAAAGCTTTCTACAAAGATATTCAAGTGAAATACTGTGGATGGAACAACCAAAAAATCAAAAGAATGTATAACAAAACTGTAACTTCTTATAATATGAATGATGTACATGAAGATATTATAAGTGATGGTTTTAAAATAGAAATACTAGATGGCAATGTAGAACATTACAGCTACCATAGCATCTCACAGTTCATCATAAAAGCTGACCACTACTCTACACTTTTTGCTAAAAATAATGCAGGTATAAAAAAATCATCCCCAACTAAAGCTATACTAAATGGCATCTACTCATTTATAAAAACATATTTTTTCAAACGAGGTTTTTTAGATGGTTATGTAGGACTTACCATAGCATTTTCACATATGGTTACAAACTTTTATAAGTATATGAAACTTTATGAACTAAATAAAGAATTAAAAACTAAATAGTCCTTAACTCTTTTTTAACATCTTCAAACATTTTTTTTCTTTTATCTGCATCTGATGGTATCATAAAATGCTTTTGTAGTTTTTCATCTCCCACACTTTTCCATCTCTTTGCACTCGCAAAAAGTGAATCGGCAAAAAAAGTGATAGTTGGCGTTCCTACCAAAGATGCTAAATGATATGTCCCTGTTGAAGTTGATATAAAAACCTTAAAATAACTAATTAGTTTTGCAAAATCTACTAAGCCATCTGAAGAGAGATAAAGAACTACCTCGTCATTATTAAACCTCTTTTTCATATCTTCTAAAAGATTTTCTTCATCTGGTCCAAACGATAAAATAACTCTGTTTTCTTCATTTTTCAAAACTTCACGGATTAAAATCTCATACTCATCTAATGTCCAGTTAGCATCACTTGATCCACCAAAACCAACATGGAAACAGATATAGTTTTTATACAGATGAAAGATACTATTAAACTCTAACAGTGGCTTCTTATAGCTTAAGTCTATATCGTGAAACAACTCTTTTGTAAGCTCTAAGTTATACTCAAACTCAGCCATTTTAACTTCACTTCGTCTTTGTTTTACTCTATTTGTATAAAAAATCTGTGCTATCTTGGTGGCGGGTGCTATGCTCTTTGGAATCTTCGCTAAAAACTGAGCAAATGCGACCCTAGTATTTGAAAATAATGTTATGGAAGCATCTATATTTGCATCTTTAAACTGCTTTGAGAGTTCAAAAACACTCTGCCCTTTATCTACTATAACCTCATCTATAAACTCACAAGCCTCAGCCAATGCTTTATTTAAAGGAGCTATACAAACTATGATTTTATTATTTTTGTCATAATTTTTCAAAACACTTACAGCAGGTAAAGCTGTTATAAAATCACCTAGTTTATCTGTGCGAACTACTAAAATATTCAATCGTAACTCCTACAATTTTTATAGAATTTTATCAAAAAAACGATATAATCCCCCTTATGAAAAAACCTTTTAAATGGGATAATTATTCCGACCAACCAGCTATTATAGAAGATAAAAAATATAAAAAACAGATGCGTAAACGAGAGTTACCCTCTTTAATGAAAACACTTTTTACTTCACTTGTTATACTTCCTTTATCAATTATCGCTATGCCTTATGTTAAGCGAAAAGAAGTTACTTCTAGTGATTTTTTTAGTATGGGTGTTGATTTTCAAAGAGAACCAAAAGAGAGTCTAAAACTTTTAGAAGAATTAGCCGTAGATAGAGTATTACTTCGTTTTAAACTTTGGGAGATGGATACCCTTGATGAATTAAACTCATTTATAGATAAACTAAAAGATAAAAAAATCATCCTAAAAATCATGCAAGATAGAGAAAATATAGAAGATTTAGAACTTTTTGAAAATAATCTTCAAACTATTTTTAAAACTTTAAATTCTAAAGTGGAAATTTTTGAAATAGGAACTACTATAAACAGAGCAAAATGGGGCTTCTTTTCAGTAGATGAATATTCTAAGTTTTATAAAATAGCTTATGATTTAAAAGAGAAAGAGTTTAAAGATATACAACTCATAGGAAGTGGTGTTATAGATTTTGAGTATCACTTTACAGCTCACACACTTTTTAACTTTTTTAAGTATAAATTTGATGGCATCTCATCTTTACTTTATGTAGATAGACGAGGAGCTCCTGAAAACACTCAGCTAGGATTTTCGCTTTCAGATAAGCTAGCATTACTTAGCACAATGGTATGGCTTAGTCCAAAAACAAAGCAAGATTTACATATAACTGAAACTAACTACCCTATATCAAATACAGCTCCTTTCGCACCTACGAGCGAATACGAGTGCATCGACGAAGAGTTATATAGTGATTATATGCTCCGCTACCATCTTTTAGCTTTTGCATCTCAACAAGTAGATAGTGTATCTTGGCATCAACTTATGGCTAAAGGTTACGGTCTTGTAAATAACATAGATGGTATGCAAAAAAGAGATGCATTTTTTGTATATAAGTTTATGGTACAAAACCTAAAAAATGCTCAATTTTTACGACTTGATATAAAACGAGGTTATTATATTTTACAGTTTTTGATAGATGAAAAACTTTTACAAATTCATTGGACTTTAAAACCAACAACATTAAAAAATGAAGATTTTTTTGAAGTGTATTCAAGTGCTGGTGATGTTATTATGGATGAAATATTAGAGATTGGTTCATCACCACTTTACATATATATAACAAAAGAGGTTGGAGAAAAGGTGAACTGCTTATGAAAATCTTAATCATACTACCTAACTGGCTAGGCGATGCTATAATGGCTACACCTGCTATAGAACTTTTAGCAAAACATCATCCAAGTGCAAGATTTACATTTGTTGGTTCATTTGCTAGCATCGAAGCACTAAAGCATCATCCATTATGTGAAAAGGCTATTGTTGATAATACAAAAAAAGAAAAAAATAGATTTCTTGCTACTTATAAACTAGCAAAAGAGTTAGGTGAATTTTCTCTTGCAGTTACATTTAGAAATCAACTTCATTCCTCTTTACTCTTAAAATTTACTGGTACTGTAGTATGCATCTCTAGAAAATCTTGGCACTCTATGTTTTTACTATCACATACACCTAAAATATCGACTAATCAGCATCTAGTAAAACAATATGCTAAACTTGCAATGATAAATACAGATGATTACAATGAAAATGATATAAAAGAATTAAAACTTTATATAGAACCTAAAAGATTTGAAAAACCAACTTTAGGTATAAATGCAGGGGCTACTTATGGAAGTGCTAAAAGATGGTACCCTGAGAGATTTGCAAAAGTAGCATCTAAATTTAGTGATAAATACGACATTATAATCTTTGGTGGACCAAATGAGATAGAGATGGCAAATGAGATAGAACAAAATCTTAAAGCATTAGATGTAAAAAACTACATAAATTTAGCAGGAAAAACAAATATACAAGAACTATGTGCAAATATAGGTGGATGTTCACTTTTCATAACAAACGACAGTGGACCTATGCATGTAGCCGCAGCTTATCAAGTTCCAACTGTTGCTATATTTGGACCAACTAAACATAAAGAAACTTCTCAATGGATGAATAAAAAAAATACCATTGTTAGACACGAAATGGAGTGTAGCCCTTGCATGAAAAGGGAATGTCCGCTAAAACATCATGAGTGTATGAAAAGTATAACTCACGATGAAGTTATAGATGCTATAAGAGAATTAAATATTTAACTCTCTTGTATCTTTTGTATAGTTTTCGTTGTACTTTTTCCATCAACAAACTGTACTAACTTTAACTCACCGCTAAACTCAGTACCAACAACCTCTTTACCTTCATAATCACCACCTTTTACAAGAGTATTTGGTTTTATCATTTTTATCAAATCGTATGGAGTATCATCTTCAAATGGAACTACAAAATCCACGGCTTCTAAGGCAGCAAGTAAGTACGCCCTATCTTCAGCTATATTTACAGGACGAGTTGGTCCTTTTAGTCTTGATACTGATTCATCAGAATTTAATCCTACTATAAGTATATCTCCAAAACTTTTTGCTTCTTGAAGATATTTCACATGACCAACATGTAAAATATCAAAACATCCATTTGTAAAAACTACTTTTTTACCACTATCTTTATATCTTTTTACAATAAAATCTATCTCTTGAAAACTTTTTATATGTGCATCAGATGTAGTTTTATGAAGACTAGCTTCATAATCAAATATTTCATCAAGAGTAACAATAGCTGAACCAATTTTACCAACAACCACACCAGCTGCAAGATTTGAAAATTTAGCTATATCTTCTATAGATTTTTTAGCACTAAGTGCAAATGCTATAGATGCTATCACGGTATCACCTGCACCTGTTACATCAAAAACCTCTTTTGCAACTGTTGGAAATATCTGCATCTCATCTTTAAAAGTAGCTATTCCATCTTCAGAAAGTGTTATAAGTGAAAGTCCTAAATCACACTCTTTTTTTAAGTTTAAAAGTGCATCTTTTAAACTTTCTTTATCTTTTATATCTATGCCTGTAGCGAGTATTGCTTCTTTTTTATTTGGTGTTAAAAGATATGCACCTTTGTATTTTGAGAAATCACTACCCTTTGGATCTACTAAAACTTTAACACTGTTTTCATTTGCAAGTTTTATGATGCCAGAAGATAAAGTATCTGTTAATACACCTTTTCCATAATCAGATAAAATAACAACATCATATTCTTTTATATGATTTTCTAAAGATTTTAAAATATTGTTTTGGGATGTCTGTTCTATATTTTCTTTAGACTCTTTATCATATCTAAGTATCTGCTGAGAAGTAGCTATTACACGACTTTTTTTAGATGTTTTTCTATTTTTTTGGATTATTATATTTTTATTATCTATGCCAATATTATCTAGCATTTCAACTAATTCAATACCATTTTTATCATCACCAATAACACTTGCTACACTTACTTTAGCACCAAGTGCATTAAGATTATTTATAACATTACCAGCTCCACCTAAAACTGTAGTCTCTTTTGATATATCAACAACAGCAACTGGTGCTTCAGGTGAAATTCTCTCACAACTACCCCACAAGTAGTGGTCAATCATCAAATCACCAACAACTAAAATATTTGGAGTGAAATTTTTAAGTGTTTTCATTATTTTACTTCTGCTTCATATATTCTTTTTATCTCAGGAACATAATCTTTTATAGCATCTTCCATCTCAAACCTTGGCTCATATCCTAAAATATCTTTTGTAATTTGAATATCTGCTTCAGTATGGAATTGATATGAACCTATAAAAGGATTAGGAATATATTCACATTTAAGTTCAGTTTCTAATTCACGCTGTAAAATATCTACTATATCTTGAAAACTTCTAGCTTTACCTGTACCTACATTATAGATACCACTCTCTTTTGGTTGCATCGCTTTTATATTTGCTTGGATAATATCTTCTATATAAATAAAATCTCTTAAAATCTTATCACTATCTTCAAATAGCTTAGGATTTTTACCAGCTAATATTTGATGCCCAAATTGTAAAACCATAGATGCTGTACTATTTTTAAAATACTCCCCTGCTCCATATACATTAAAATATCTAAGTCCCACTATAGATATATCCGCATCTTTCATATACTCACGACTTAGATTATCCATACTTAGTTTTGAAAAACCATAAACATTTTGAGGTGCTTCTCTTCCAACTCTTTGAGGAGATTTAGCATCTCCATAAGTAGCAGCTGATGATGCATAGATCATATTTGCATCATGAGCAACTGCAAGATTTAACAAATCCTTATAAGCATTTACATTTGTTTTTATCATTAAATCTTGTTCTAACGCTGTAGTATCAGAGATAGCTGCTTCATGAAAAATATAATCAAAATTATAATTAACTTCTAAATCTAAAAGTAAATCTTTATCGTTAATATCACCACTTATAATTTCACCTGTAAAACCTATGAGATTTTTAAAATGTCCAAAACTTTTTAAATTTCCATTTGAAAGAATTTCTCCACTTCTAAAGCAATCTAAAACTACAACACTTGCATCTGGATGATTATTTTGAAAGTAAAAAGCTAAGTTTGAACCAATAAAACCAGCACCACCAGTTATTAAAATCGTTTTATTTTTTAAATCTTCTTCTATGTATCTCATATACTCATCCATATTATTTTATTTTCATATAATGATACAGTATAATTCATTAACGAGTATTTAAGACTCAAATCACTATAATAAGTTTGAAAATTATTTTTAAGGAAAAAAAATGAAAAAAATCGTAATCGCTTCAATAGCTACTTTAGCACTAGCAACAGCTTCAATGGCAGCAGTAAATGGTAAAGCTTGTACATCTTGTCACGGTGCTGACTGGAGTAAAAAAGCTCTAGGTAAATCTAACAATGTTTCTGTTATGACTCATGCTGAAATTGCAACTGCTCTTAAAGGTTACAAAGATGGTAGCTATGGTGGTCCAATGAAAGGTCTTATGAAAGGTCAAGTTGCTAAATATTCTAATGAAGATTTAGACGCATTTTCACAAACTATTGGTAAATAATTACCTTTAATTGCCCTTTTGGGCAATTATTCTGATCTGTAATTATTTTTTAATTTTTCTTTTTTAATTTCTTGTTTTACAGCATCATTTAATTCATCTTCACCATCAAACTTTGCACCATTTAAAAACTTCTCTTCATCATTAAACTGACCATTTTTAATAGCCCAAAGAAAAGCAAACAGAGCTATTGAACCCAAGAATATAGATGCACCAAGCATCATAGCAATTACCCAACTATCCATATTATCCTCCTATATTTTCTTCCATTTATATTTTATTCTCATAGAATTACCAACAACTAAAAGTGAACTTACACTCATAGATATAGCTGCAACCAATGGTATCACATATCCAGCCATCGCTAGTGGTATAGTTATACCATTATAAACTAGTGATATTCCAAGATTTTGCTTAATAAGTCCAAAAGTTGTACTAGAAATTTTAAATGCATCTTCTAAAGACTTTAATGAATCATTTAAAAGTACAACATCGCCAACATCTATGGCAATATCACTACCACTCCCCATCACTATCCCTATATCTGCCCCAGCTAATGCTAAAACATCATTAACTCCATCACCAACCATAACTACAGTTTTTCCATCTTCATGAAGCTTGTCAATATAGTTAGACTTTCCTTGTGGTGTTTGTTCATATAAAAATTTATCTAATCCTATCTCATTTGCAACTTTTTGAGCAGTTGCTTTATGATCACCTGTTAGCATAACTATTTCTATACCTTTATCACTCAAACTATTTATCAACTCTTTAGCATCAGATTTGATTTGATCACTTAACTCATAAATAGCTACTACACTTTTATCAATAGCAAAATAAAAAAGGGTATTGTCACTACTATAAGATATATCAATTCCATTATCATTCATAAATTTTAAATTACCACCAAATATTTCTATATTTTGATACTTTGCTTTAATCCCTGATGCTGGTATCTGAGAAAATTCATCAAAAATTACATCTGATATATTTTCATCTTTAGCTTTTAAATAATTAAATATTCCAAATGCTACAGGATGATTTGAAGATTTTACAAGCGAATATAATAATTTCATATCAAACGATTCGAATATTTTCTCATTTGTAACTTCTGGTTTTCCAACAGTAATAGTCCCAGTTTTATCTAAAATGAGTACATCAACCTTAGCCATTGTCTCTAATTGTGCAGCTTCCTTAAACAGTATCCCTTTTTTTGTGCCGAGTCCAAGCCCTACTAAAGTCGCTACTGGTGTTGCAAGAGCTAATGCACAAGGACAAGCTATAACAATAACAGAGATACCAATCATAAAAGATAATTCAAAATCATTTGAATATATATACCAAGCTAAAAATGTTGCAAAAGCTAAAAATAATATTGTACTTGAAAAATACTCTGATAACTTATTTGCCATCTGCTGAATTTTTGGCTTTTTATTTATAGCTGACTCTAAAAGAGATATAAGATTTGATAATGTTGAATGTTCAAAGTCTTTTTTAACCTTAAAATGTATATCAGCATCTATACTTGTTGTCCCACTTACAACACTGTCACCCACTCTTTTATATATTGGTTCACTCTCTCCTGTGAGACTAGATTCATCAAATGAACCATTACCTTTTAAGATTTCTCCATCAAGTAAAACTTTTTCACCTGATGAAACTACTGCAATATTTCCAACTTTTATATCTTCAAGTTTACATGAAATAATAGAACCATTTTCTATTATATTTACTTCACTGGGAATATTTTTACCCATAATATCAAGAGCATCTGCTGCATTTTTTTTACTTAATACTTCTAAAAACTTACCAATAAGTACAAAGGTGATAATCATGGCTACCGAATCAAAGTAAGCCTCGCCATCTTCTATAACTGTTATATAGATGGAGTATATATATGTTAAAACAGCCCCTGTTGCAACAAGAAGATCCATATTTACAACTTTAGTTTTTATACCAAAATACGCACCACGAAAGAAAACCCAACCACTATAAAAAAGAACGGGAGTAGCTAATATCCCCTCAGCAATATTTAAAATAGTTTTCATCTCTTGAGTAATACCACTAAAATATCCAGCATATTGTGCAACTGCTATCCACATAATATTCATAGAAGCAAAAATTGCTACAGACATCTTTAAATAGTATTCTTTTCTTTGGGCATTAGCATGAGTTTCTTGAATAGAAGCATCATAAGGAAAAGCGTTATAACCAATTGCCCTAATCATATCTATAATTTCAGATAATTTTACTACATTATCAGCCCAAATTATAATCGCTTTATTATTTGTATAATTAATACTAGCTTCAATCACTCCATCCATCTTATGAAGTGCTTTTTCATTTAACCAAACACAAGCTGAACAATGAATACCCTCTATAACTAAAGAAACTTCACTGAATCCATCACTATTTAGTTTTACAAATTTATCATAAAAAGCAGGTGAATTGAAATTAGATGAATCTTCATATTGTCCTGTTGGTGGTGTTAACTTTGTATCAGCAGCTTTTGCATAAAAACTATCAAGACCTTCATCACTAAGGAGATGAAAAACTCCTTGACAACCATTACAACAAAAAAAATGCTCACCATCCTTTATCATTACATCTTCATTGAATTCTAAATGACAATGTGTACATGCTATATTATTTGACAAGTTCAAACCTCGCTTTAGATATATTTTTTTCTAATTTTTCCCAAGATTCAATATAACCATTCATAGATATATACACACCATTAACTTCACAAGAATTTAGAAATCCAATAGAGATACCAAGATTTAAACTAGATTCTATCTTATCTATCTCAAAAGGTTTCATAGCTCCAGTAAGTACAATTTTTCTATCATCAAAAACTTCATCTAAAAATTCAGCTGTTTCCTTTATAGTATCAGTACCATGAATTATAATAAACTTGTCATCTTTTGATTCCATAATAATAGAAGCTAGCATCTTTCTGTCATTAATATCAAATTCTAATGAATCCTTAAATATAACTCCAGCCATATCATAGTCTGAATCTACATTTTTTAAAATCTCTTCAAGTGCCAAAGAATCATAAGGAACTTCAACTTCTCCATTTTTTTTATTATATCGTTTATTAAAAGTTCCACCACTATTTAAAATTAACATCTATAAATATCCTTTAATTTTGAGACAATTTTTGTTGCTTTTGAATCTCTAATTTTATTAAACTCATCAAAAAGGTATGTTTCTTTAAGTTCAGCATTTAAACCAGCTTCTATATCTCTCTCTTTATCACCAATCATAATAGAATTTTCCATATCAATATTAAACTCTTCATCTGCTTTATTTAACATACCTGGATTTGGTTTTCTACAACTACAATTTCCTGAAATATCAGGATGATGAGGGCAATAATAAACTTTCTCTATTTTTATACCATTGTGTTTAAATTGTTTTAACATCCATGAAGTTAATATATCAAAATCTTTATCATTATAATAACCTCTAACAATACCAGACTGATTTGTAACTATAAATATTTTATAATCATTATCTTGATAGTATCTACAAAGTTCAAAAATACCATCAATAAATTCAAAATCTTCTATTTTGTAAAGATAATTTTTTTCAACATTGATAACACCATCTCGATCTAAAAAAAGAGCTTTTTGCATAAATTAATTTACACCATTTCCAAAAAGTTCTTTCTCAATAATATCACATAAAATATGACCTATCAAAATATGTGATTCTTGAATACGAGGTGTAGAATCTGAAGGTACAACTAATGCAATATCTGCTAATTTAGCCATCTCACCACCATCTTTGCCAACTAAAGCTACAGTAGTAATATTTTTTTGTTTTGCTGAAATAAAAGCATTTATAATATTTTTAGAATTTCCAGAAGTTGATATACCTATAAAAAGATCACCGCTTTGTCCCATACCTTCTAACTGACGAGAGAAAACCTTATCATAACCATAATCATTTCCAATAGCTGTCAAATTAGATGTGTCTGTTGTTAAAGCTAACGATGGTATAGATGGTCTATCAAAACCATATCTACCAACTAATTCAGCAGCAATATGTTGTGCATCTGCAGCACTACCACCATTACCAGCCAAAATAGTCTTATTCGCTCCATTGTAAAGCTCAACACATAATTTTGATAATTCTTCAATTTTTTCTAATAAAGCTTCATTTTTATAAATATCTTGTTTTGTTTCATAAGATTTTTTTATTTGTTCTTTTATATAATTTTTCAAATATGATCCTAAAATATAATATGTAAAATAATAACATAATAAAGATTAGTAAAAGTAAGATACAATATAAAAACAGCAATTCTAACTCAATCTCTCAAACCAGACTAAATTAAAACCATCTCTAAAAAAACTGTAAATTTCTCTTTAAAGTTACTTTATTTAGAAAGTTATTATTTGGATTCTTTATCATATGAACAC
>JAYEHQ010000053.1:0-13580 GCA_034659595.1 Campylobacterota bacterium | reverse complement strand
TATTATGTTAAGCAAATGCTATTTTCTTTTTTTGTTGTATAATTGATTTATGAAAAAAGAAGCTCTTAAAGAAACAGGCAAAAACCTACAGTCGTTAGCTAATTTATTATTAGTTTTATCGTTCGTTAATTTATATTTAAATAATAAAATTGATGATTATATCGTATTAATAATAGGTTTTGTAGGTATTTCTTTTTATATTATAGGTTATTATCTCATTAAAGGAATTAGTCATGAATAGTAGTTTAATAGTTCTTGTTGCATTTGTAATTGTTATCGGAGTATTATTATATACAGAGACGACAGTAAAAAAAAATAATACATAAAAAAAGGTGTCAGGCACTCTTTTACTCTTTTAACACCTTTCTTATTTTTTCCTTTATTTTTCCTCTTTTTTTGATACAATGCCAGTTTATCAGTTGGTGATTTTAATTTATTTGTGAAGGAGAAGGTGGGACAGGGTCAGCCTTTATACAAAGTATATAACTGATGATATTATACTTTTTTTTACAAATAAACAAAATCAAAAAAGGTTGTTAAGAAATGCCAAGAAAAGAACGATATCAAGAAGCTGCATACTCTCGACTTAAACCCCCTAAAAAATAAGCTTTTATTTTCTTTTTTGTAGCATAATGACCAAATGAAGAAGATATTAAAGTTATTAGAAAATATTGCACTTGGTATATTTATAAATGGTAGTTACGGTTATCTGTATGGTGATGTATCTAGTCTAAATTTATATATTATTTTTGGAAGTATTTATTTAATGTATATCTCAATATTGTATCAAGAGGATTAAAAAATGGATTCACAAGTTATAATAGCAATAGCATTAATAGTTAAAAACAAAAAACATTTTCATTAAAAAGATGAGTATATTGATTATATAAGTAGTTAGATGGATATAGTTATGTGGCTATACTAATTCATACAAAGAATATTCAATAATTCTGAGTTAAAATATGAATATTAAAGTGAGGGTCAATATGGCAAAAAAAGATAAAGATGTAGAAAATATGCTTATAAAATATCATCTTAGATTGGTATAAATAAACAAGATAATCAAGGTTTATAAAACTATTCCTTAGCTAAAATTTCTTTTCATTTTTTTTATAAATATTCAAAATAAAATTCTTAATCTTATATATAGCTGATAATGATAAAATACCAATATGAATACAACAAAATATATTTTACAAACTATCAAAAATCGTCCACTTATCATAGATGGTGCGATGGGTACACAACTACAGCAACGAGATGATAAAATCCCAGAGTCAGCATGGGAAGGGAATGGGGGGTGTAACGAACTTTTAAATACCACTTGTCCTGAAGTTTTAAGCGAGATTTTTTACGCATATTTAACTGCTGGTGCTGACCTCATCACTACAAATACTTTTGGTTCTTTCTCATGGGTTTTAGATGAGTATGGCATCTCTGAGCGTGCTTATGAACTTACTCAAGCTGGAGCTAGACTCGTTAAAGATGAGTGTGAAAAGTTTAGCACACCAGAGCATCCACGATTTTGTTTAGGTTCAGTTGGACCAGGGACTAAACTTCCATCATTAGGTCACATTACTTATGATGAGATGTTTGAGGGTTATACTGATTTTTGTAAAGCACTTATTGATGGTGGTGTAGATATATTTATACTTGAGACTTGTCAAGACCCACTGCAAATAAAAGCGGGACTTCACGCTATAGCTGAGGCTAACAAACAAAAACAAACTGATATACCTACGATGGTTAGTGTTACCATAGAACTTAGTGGAACTATGCTTATCGGTACAGATGCATCTACTATAGCTACCATACTAGAACCTTTTGATATTTTAAGTCTAGGTTTCAACTGTGGAACTGGTCCTGAACAAGTTTTAAAACATGTTAAAACACTTAGTGAACTTTGGCACAAACCTATAAGCATCCATTCAAATGCTGGACTTCCTCAAAATCGTGGTGGTTACACTTACTACCCAATGAACCCAGAAGAGTTTACAAAACATCAATGCAAATTTTTAGAGTATGATGGTGTTAGTTTCTTAGGTGGATGTTGTGGAACTACCCCTCAACATATCCGTGCATTAGTAGATGCTACAAAAGATATAAAACCAAAACCAGCATCAGGTTCTCATCCTACCTCGATAGCATCTCTTTTTAACACTACACCGTTAGTACAAGAACCAGCCCCACTTCTCATGGGTGAACGCTCAAATGCAACTGGTTCTAAAGCATTTCGTGAACTCATCATTGCTGAAGATTACGAGGGTACTCTAAGTGTAGCTCAACAACAAGTTCGTGCAGGGGCGCATGTTATAGATGTAAATGTCGGCTTTGCAGGAAGAGATGAAACAAAAGATATGAATGCTGTTATGTCTATGTATAACCAAAAAATACCACTACCTTTGATGCCAGATTCTACTCAAACAACTGGACTTGAAACTGCTTTAAAAAACATAGGTGGTAAACCCATACTTAACTCTGTAAACCTTGAAGATGGTGAAGAGAAGTTTGATGAAGTTTGTTCTTTAGCTAAAAAGTATGGAACAAGTTTAGTTTGTTTGACTATTGATGAAGTTGGTATGGCTAAAACTGTTGAAAATAAACTAGCAGTAGCAGATAGAATTATAGAGTTAGCTACAACTAGACATGGACTTAAAAAAGAGGATTTAATCTTTGATGTTCTTACATTTACACTAGGAAGTGGTGATGAAGAGTATCTTGATGCTGGTATTAACACTATAGAAGCCATAAGACAACTCCGAATCAAGCATCCACAAGTTGGAGCAACTCTAGGGCTTTCAAACATCTCTTTTGGATTAGATAAAGATGCAAGACCTTACTTAAACTCTATGTTTTTACATCATTGTTTAGATGCAGGTCTAACAAGTGTTATCATAAATGTAAAACACATTATCCCTATCAATAAAATAAGTAAAGAGGAACAAGATATATGTAATAACTTGATTTTTAACAAAAAAGAGAACGCACTTTTTGACTTCATAGAACATTTTTCTACTAAAGAAGCTATAGATACAAATGCATCTGATGAGGAGTATGAAAAACTAAGTAGTGATGAAGAAAAAATCGCAAAACTTCTTATGGATGGCGACAAAGACAGGATGATACCTCTTGTTGAAAAAGTACGCCAAACAATACCACCTGAGACGATAGTAAATGAGATACTTATAGATGCTATGAAGGTAGTAGGTGAACTTTTTGGAAGTGGACAAATGCAACTACCATTTGTACTTCAAAGTGCTGAAACTATGAAAAAAACAGTTGATTATCTAAACCCTTACTTACCAAAAATAGAAAAATCAGTAGATACTATTTTGGCTTTAGGGACTGTAAAAGGTGATGTGCATGATGTTGGTAAAAATCTTGTAGATATTATCCTCTCTAACAACGGTTTTAAAGTACAGAACTTAGGTATAAAAGTGGAACTTGAAGATTTCATACAAGCTACAAAAGATGGTCATATCTCTGCATTTGGTATGAGTGGGCTTTTAGTAAAATCAACACAAGTGATGCAAGAAAACCTAAAAGCTTTAAAAGAGGCTGGCATCGCTATACCTGTACTTTTAGGTGGTGCTGCACTTACTAGAACATTTGTAGATGATTTTTGTCGCCCTTTTTATGATGGTCCTGTTTTTTACTGTAAAGATGCATTTGACGGTGTAACTGCTATGAGTCGCATTGAAGCTGGAAACTTTGATACAAACCTACATGGTAAAGATGATGAAGAGAAAGTTGTAAAAGAGAAAAAAGAAGTGGTTATACCACACTATGAAGAGTTAAAAATGCCTTCTCGTGATGTAAAAGTACCAACTCCACCATTTTGGGGTCGTCGCGAACTTAAACTTACAGATGCACAGATAGAGATGGCTTTTGAGTGGGTAAATCATAAGATACTTTTTAAATCTCGTTGGGGTTATAGTTCTAAAGGCAAAACTAAAGAGGAGTATCAAAAACAAGTTGATGAAATTATCATGCCTGCTTATGAAAAACTAAAAAAACAGTTTTTAGAAGAGAAACTATTTGAACCAACTATCATTTATGGATATTGGCCATGTAGAAGTGATGATAATACTTTACTAATATTTGATGAGAGTGAGGGGTATAACTCAGAAGATGAGATAAACCGTGAACATTTAGACCATGCGATGAGTAGAGTTATAAAACAGTTCACATTTCCAAGACAAACTAAAAAACCACACCGTGCGATAAGTGACTTTTTTCACCGTGATAGACATGATGTGATAGCTTTATCTTGTGTAAGTGCTGGTGCAAAACTAAGTGAGATAGAAAGAGGAATAATGGAAGATGGTAATTATACTGAATATTATCAATTTCATGGTTTAGGGGTAGAGTTAGCCGAAGCATTAGCTGAGATAGCACACAAACAAATCAGACTTGACTTAAATATATCTGATAATGAGGGTTCTAAACTAAGTGATGTTCAGATGAATAAATACCAAGGAAGCCGTTATAGTTTTGGTTACGCAGCGTGTCCAGACCTAGAACTAAACCGCCCTTTATTTGATTTGTTAAAACCTGAAGAGTTTGGGATAGAACTAAGTGAAACATTCCAAATTCATCCTGAACAATCAACAAGTGCATTAGTAGTTTATCATCCTAATGCCACTTATTATAATATTTAATTGAAAAAAATGTTTAATCAAATATAGTATAATATTGTCATGAGTGGAGTTTCACAAGTTAATATAGAAATATTAGATAAATAAAAATAAAGGTAATTAATAATGTCTCTAAAATCTATTTTACAATACACTAAACAATTGACACTACTCTATAGATGGTATAGATGGATTGCAAAAATTTAAAGAAAACAGTATGGTTATATCTTAAAACCTATGGATATAACACAATTTACACAAGCTCTATCTAAAAGTCTTGAAAAATTAAAATTAAAAGAGAAATCTGAAATAAATTTCAAATTATTGCAACAGTATAAATCTGTAGCAAACTATAGTTCTATAGTTCTATAGTTTCAAAAACAAATCCTGACGGTGTTATAACATATGTAAATGATAAATTTTGTGAAATATAAAGATAGTAATTCACCATTAAGCTGTAAAATTTTAGTGCAAAGTGCTTCTAATTCAGAAGAAAAACTAAGATTAGTAGATGCATATAATAGACTAGATAAAAATAAACTTATGGATGTTTATAAAAATAAGAATTATCTTCATATAGAAAATGAATATCATAGAGATATAGGGGCAACATACATTCAACCTATAATTTTAAAAGGGGAAGTTGAAGCTATCTTAGTAATAGAATTTTCTTTAGAAGAGGAAACAATTATAACTAATGAATTAGAAGCATTAGGAGATATAGTTCAGTTTGTTGCTTTATTTTTTATTCAAGTTTTTCTTTCACTAATTTGGTTTTCATATATGGATTTAAAAAGAGAAAAAGAGAAAAATAAAGCTTTTAGAGATTTAAAAGAGTTAAATAATACACTTCAAAATAGGATAGATATAGAGATAGAAAAAAATAGAGCTCAAACCGTTCAGATGTTACACCAATCAAGATTAGCACAAATTGGTGAAATGATAAGTATGATTGCACATCAGTGGAGACAGCCATTATCAGCTATAAGTGCAACAAGTGCAGCTATAAATCTAAAATTTCAAAAAATGGTACGGGGCTTGGTCTTTATATGTCAAAAACAATAGTTGAAGAGCATTGTGGTGGAGAACTTAGTGTAATGAATGATAAAGATGGTGCAGTTTTTAAGGTTTTGTTTAAAGATATTTAATTATACAATTAACTTATGTTAATTATAAGATAAAGTTAATACTAATGTAACATTTAGTTTGATATAATAACAGTATGTTTACAATTAAATAAAGGATTTATAATGAGTGAAAAATCTACAGGTGTTAAAAAGCCTACAACTTGGAGATTAAAACGATACTATCTGTATATATTGGTTACGGCTATCGCTTTAATTTTACCATGGATTACTGTTGAGGGTAATCATTTTTTCTTACTTAGTTTTGATAAACTAAAGTTACACTTAGCATTTATTCAATATGATATGCAAGAGTTATATTTGATGCCATTCTTACTTATGCTTATGTTCTTAGGGATTTTTGGTATGACAGTGATGGGTGGTCGTGTTTTTTGTGGTTGGATCTGTCCCCAAACTGTTTTTCGTGTAATCTATCGTGATTTGATTGAGACTAAATTATTAGGTCTTCGTGGTCGTATTAAAAACAAGCAAAAAGAACCAGATATGACAAAAGCTGAGAATAAGGTTAAGAAAGTTGTTGCTGGTCTTATTTGGGTTGTATTATCTTTAGTTGCTGCTTCTAACTTTTTATGGTTTTTTGTTCCACCTGAAGATTTCTTTGTTTATTTATCCGATTTTAACAACCATTGGACTCTTTTTGGTGCAGTTCTTAGTATTGCTGTGTTTTTAATCTATGATATTATTTTCATGAAAGAAAATTTTTGTGTATATGTTTGTCCTTACTCTCGTATTCAGTCAGTTTTATATGATGAACATACTGTAATGGCTTTATACAATATGCACCGTGGTGGTAATATTTATGATGGTCATGAGAAAAAATATACCAAACAAAAAGATATACAAGCAGCAGAACCTCATGCAGAATGTACAGCTTGTGAAGCTTGTGTAACTGTTTGCCCTACTCATATTGATATTCGTCAAGGTCTTCAACTTGAATGTATCAACTGTTTAGAGTGTGCAGATGCTTGTTCAACTGTTATGGGTAAACTTGGTAAAGAGTCTTTAATCACATGGTCAAGTGATTATGAGATAGTTGATCAAAAAGGTAAAACTAAGTATTTTCGTGGAAAAGTTTTAGCATATATAGTTCTTTTAATAGGACTTATGGGTATGTTAGCATATATGGGAAGTACAAAAGAACATATGCTTTTAAATATAAATAAAGAGATAAGACTTTATTCTATAAAAGTTATGCCTAATGATGTAAAAAGAGTAGATAATGCGTATGAATTTTTACTTCAAAATACAGAAAATGAAACTATGAAATTTTATTTTGAAGTTATCCCTCCAAAAGGTATGGAAGGTAAAATCACTATTGCTAAACCAAGTAGAGAGTTTTCAGTAGTTCCAGGGACTAAAAAGAAAAAAATAGTTGTCTTAAGAACTACAGAACTTTTAGTTGACAATGATAGAAAAGACACTATCATCCCTATAACTATCCGTGCTTATGCAGTTGGTCATGAAGATAAAATAGTAGTATTTAGAAAAACAACATTTGTTTTCCCAAAAGCTTCAATTTTAAAAGCTGCTAAATAAATTATAAACCACCTCTACTTGATTTAGTGGTGGTTTATAATACTCCTTAATTCATTATTTGTGTCAATAATGAAACAGTATCTTCATATTTAGTTTGTATAGTTGAATCTTGTGACATAAATTTTTCCATAATTTCTTTTTTATTCATAGCTTCATCTAATTCTGGATCTGTCCCTTTTGCATAAGCACCAATACGGATTAGTACCTCATTCTCTTTTAAAAGTGTATATAATCTTCTAAATTTTACTACAGCTTGTAGATGCTCTTTTGTCACAATATCATTCATAACCCTAGATGCAGAGTTTAAAACATGAATAGGTGGATATATACCGAAGTCTGTCATCTCACGAGATAAAACAATATGCCCATCCAAGATAGAACGAGACTGATCGGCGATAGGGTCACTCATATCATCACCCTCTATAAGAACAGTAAAAAAGGCAGTTATAGAACCTTTCCCCTCCTCTTTTCCAGCTCTCTCCATAAGTTGTGGTAAAAGTGTTAAAGATGATGGTGGATAACCTTTTGAAGTTGGTGGTTCACCCAAAGCTAGACCAATCTCTCGTTGAGCCATTGCAAAACGGGTAACTGAATCCATGATAAAAAGAACATCTAAGCCTTTGTCTTTAAAGTGTTCAGCTACACTCATAGCAGCAAAAGCACCATATTTTCTCATAAGTGGAGAATCATCAGAAGTCGCTACTATCATTACAGTATTGGTCAAATCGCCGCCTAAGTTTTTCTCTATAAACTCAGGAATCTCTCTTCCACGCTCACCAATAAGTGCTACTATCTTGATAGGAGCATCAGCACCCCTTACAATCATCCCCATAAGAGTTGATTTACCAACACCACTTCCTGCAAAGATACCTAGTTTTTGACCTTTGCCACAAGTAAGAAGTCCATCTATACTTTTAACACCTACATTAAAAACTTCATCAATCATCCCTCTTTTCATAGCAGAAATGGGTGCTTTTATAATTGGGGATAATTTGGAATTATGTATCATACCCTTACCATCTATAGGCTTCATAAAAGGATTAACCACACGACCGAGTAAAGCTTCCCCTATAGGGATATTCATACCAGCTTGATCCATAAAAACTTTGTCACCTGAACGAAAACCATCAATAAAACTAAAAGGTGTTATAAAAAAAATTGCTCCATCTATCTCTGTCACCATTCCAACTATCTCTTGTGCATTTACATTTGAAACAATTTTCACCATATCACTAATACTTACATTTAAGCCTTTAGCAGTAACAACAGTAGCATTGATTTTTATAATTTCACCAAATGGTTCAAAATAATTTTGTGCTGAAAGTCTCTCTTTTAATGAAGAAAATGGCATCTAGTAGTGAGTTCCACTAGATAAATGAATAAGTTTTTTTATCAAGAAATCACCTTTATTTATTTATAAATGAATTATACTATATCAAGTATAAACTTATAGATTTTACTGGCATCTCCTACTTATATAAGTGAAAAACTTACTAATAGCTAAAAACATTACAAAATACCATGTTTTCAACTATTAATAGGACATTTTTCATGTTCCGTTAATCTTTAATAATTTATGTGTATTCGCTATAATGTTCCTTGAATAAGTAGTTAGATAAAAGGAGTAAAAAATGACTAAAAAAATATATCCTACTTCAGCCAAAGAATGGATGAAATATTTAACTGTAAATCAATACCTCACTCCAAAAGAAATTGAATATAGAAAAAAACTTATTATAGAAAGTGGATGTGATTATAATGAAATTCTTAATAAAGTAATAAAATATAGATATAAATTTAAAAAAGTGCTTATTAGCTTAGAAGATGAAAGTTTTACATTTGTTGAGACACATCACATGAAAGAGAATGTTGATAAAATTAAAAATTTTTGGAAAAGTAGTTCTTATTCTTTTAAAGAAAGCTATAAAAAAGAATTAATTTTCGATACTTTACTTTCTGAAGCATTTCATTCATCCTCAATTGAAGGTGCTCATAGTACAAAAAAAAGAACAGAAGAAATAATTAAAAAACAATTAACTCCTGCAGACAAATCAGAAAGAATGATTTTTAATAACTATAAAGCTTTAGAGTATATATTTGATAATAAAGAACAAAAATTAGATGATGAATTTGTGTTATCACTACATAAAATGATTTCAGAAGATACTCTTGATGAACAAGAAGACGAGGGTGTATATAGAAATAGTGGAGTTGATATAACTACAGCTACACAAAAAGTTGTTTTTAGACCAACTTCTAATATTGAAAAAATGATGAAGATGATTACTAAACTTTATTTATTTACGAATTCTAA
This sequence comes from Campylobacterota bacterium, assembly GCA_034659595.1. Taxonomy (GTDB): domain Bacteria; phylum Campylobacterota; class Campylobacteria; order Campylobacterales; family Sulfurimonadaceae; genus Sulfurimonas. The sequence goes on along the minus strand of JAYEHQ010000053.1, from coordinate 3,948 downwards.
TAACGATAACTGTGAAGCTGAATATATTGAATCAATATATAAAATTATTGCCTTTCATTTTTTGTATGGCTATATTCACCCTCACTTTGATGGAAATGGTAGAACATTGAGAGTGTTGTTTACTCACTTACTTGGACAGAATGGTTTTGATATGTTTTACTATATATCTTTATCTGAAATTATTCATCTTAGTGAGAAAAGAAAAAAAGAGTATGAAAAAGCATTTATTGATGTAGAAGAAAATGAATTAGATTTGACTTATTTTATCTATTTTATTCAAGATATTATGATTGAAGCTTTACAAGTTCTAGATGATAGAGTCTTTTTATACTTTAGAGAAAGTATTATATTTGATAAAGTTGAAGAAGAAGCTGTTAAATTAACTAAGCGTCAAGAAAATATTTTAAAACTAATTGCAAAAAATAGAAGAGCATTTGCTATGACTTCTAAAGAAATTGCGAAAAGATTCAAATTATCATCTCAAACAATTTTAAGAGATATAAAATTTTTAATTGACTTTAAGCTATTAAGAAAAAAACAAACTGGTTTAAAAATCTATTATGAACTAGATATTGATGTTACAAGAAGCTAGCTGGAGTTCAAAATTTACTAAGTGATTATGATAATCCAGAAGTTAAACAAATTACAATATAACAATTGGATAATATATGTACTATTTGGAGTTTATAAAATTGCAAAAGAAAATATTTCAAATCAACTTTTGGAGCTTATTGATTTTGAAAATATATCTGTATCAAATTATAAAATTGTAAAAAAATCATTAGATATATTTAAAACAAAAAATTTAGATTTTGTAGATTGTTTATTGTGTGCTTATTCAAATCAAGATAAAATAGTTACATTTGATAAGAAATTAAATAAGTGCATCTCTAGTAATCAAGCATAACAAAACCTTGGAACTAATAAATTTTCTATGAAAATTTACAGTTCAAGTTAACCGTTATGAGTCTAGTAGCGTTTACCACTCGGTGAGTTTATAAGTGAGAAAAATTCAGCTCTTGTTTTTTCATCTTTTTTAAATAACCCTCTTAAAGCTGATGATGTAGTAGTAGAGTTTATCTTTTCAACTCCACGCATCTCCATACACATATGTCGAGCTTGAACAACAACAGCTACACCTTTAGGGTTTACTGCATCCATAATAGCATCAGCTATTTGTTCAGTCAGTTGTTCTTGAATCTGCATACGACGAGCAAATACATTTACAACTCTAGGGATTTTAGATAAACCAACAACTTTCCCATTTGGGATATATGCAACATGAACTTGACCAATGATAGGTAAAAGATGATGTTCACAAGTTGAATAAAACTCTATATCTTTTACAAGAACCATTTCATCATTAGAACTAGTAAACATTGCTTTTTGTAATATATCTTTAGGATTTTCTTTATATCCACCATAGATAAATTCATAAGCTTTTCTAACTCTTGAAGGGGTATCTAACAACCCCTCTCGCTTTGGGTCTTCCCCTACATGAATCATCATAGTTTGTACTGCATTTTCAAAATCTGTATTATTTGTGTTTGACAAAACTTTACCTTTTTTTTAGATATGGGATTATACAATAATTTGATTTTTACCATTTCGTTTTGCATTTGCCATTTTTAATTCTGATCTTTTTAATAAACTAAGAACCGTTTCATCTTTTACATTTTCTGTTATTGATATACTTGCTGTTATAGTTTGGTTTTTATATATGGGAGTATTAAGAGTTTTTTGCATTCGCTCTGCTACTATTTTTGATTGATTTATATCTGTATTTTTTAAAACAACAATAAACTCTTCACCACCCCATCTTCCTATAATATCAACTCCACTTAAAGATTTCTTGAGCATATATGCGAAAATCTTTAAAATTTCATCTCCATCAACTCTTGATAATTTTTCATTTACTTCATTGAAATCATCAATATCAATAAACATCATAGTAAACTGTACTTTTTTCGATAAAAAATATTTTAATCTTTCCATTATTTTATATCTATTGTAAACTTGTGTTAAATTATCATAAATAACAGCATTGTCTTTTTTATCTTCCTCTACGATACTTGTTGTCATATCTAAACCTATAGCAATATAATAAGCTATCTTTTCTTTATAATTTAAAATAGGCGTTATTGATTGAAAATCCCAGATTTTAGTATAGAAGCATTCTTCCCTTTTACATCCAAACTACAATGACTACCATCTTTTATGATATTAATATATGAACCCTCATAATGTCCATCTAAATCTATTTACTTTTTACAGATTTATATATATCTGAGTCTATCATTCCTAGCCAAAATATATCATATTTTTTACCTATAAGCTCATCTTTTGAATATAAAAAAGTATCACTAAGTGATTTGTTAATATAAACAATAGTCCCATCTTTTGCATTTGTAATAACAACCATCTCTGTCATATGATTAAAAAAAGCGTATAGATGCTCTTTCTTTTTAAATAATTCTATTGGTAAATTCATAATATGATTATAGCATTAATAAATATTCAAATGTAATCAATATGAAACCAAACTTTTTTATACTTTTGCAATCTAAAATAAATAGGATAACTTAATGACAAAGTTAGTTTCAATCGCATTAGCAAGTACAGTTATATTTTCATCATTAAATGCAAATGATATTATAAAAGGTAGTGGAGCTTCTTTTCCATATAGCGTATATCAAAAATGGATAAAAGCTTATAATAAAGAAACAGGTATCAAAGTTGATTACATTAAAAAAGGTTCATCAAAAGGTATTAAAGATGCAAAAGCAAGAGCTGTTGACTTTGCTGGAACTGATAAACCATTAAGTCCTAAAACTTTAAAGAAAAATAATCTTCATCAATTTCCAGCAGTTGTTGGTGCTATCACGATGGGTTATAATCTTCCAAATGTAAAAAATTTAAAACTAAGCCGTAAAGCAATTGTAGCTATAGCTGCTGGTAAAGTAAAATACTGGGATAATAAAGTGATAGCAGATGCCAACAAAGGTGTTAATCTTCCACATAAAAAGCTAACATTTGTTCACCGTGCAGATGGTTCAGGTACTACTTATAATTTTACATACTACCTAAGTAAAGTTTCTAAAGGTTGGAAAAAAGCTTATGGTGCAAAAAAATCTCTTAACTGGCCAGGAAACCAACATATTGGTGGTAAAACTAACTCAGGTGTTGCAGCACTTCTTATGCAAACTAAATATTCAGTTGGATATATAGATTATGCAGATGCAAAAACAAATAATATTGAGATGGCTACAGTTGAGAACCGTGCGGGTAACTACATAAAACCAACTTTAAAATCTTTCCAAACAGCTGCTTCAAAAGCGACACTTGACCCTAGAAAAGATTTTTACTCAATCATAGCTGACCCCAAAGGTGCTGAGTCTTACCCAATGGTAGCTGCAACTTTCATCTTAGTTCCATCAGAAAAAGCTGATATGAATAAAAATGTTACAAAATTTTATGACTGGTGTTATACAGATGGTCAATATATAGCTAAAAGCTTAGGTTTTGTTCCATTACCAGACTCTTTAACTTCTAAAATCAGAACTTACTGGGATACTAAAGGTATCAAATAAACCTCTACCTATATACCACCTATATTACTGGGTGGTATCCTCTTTTTCTAACTTCATTTTATTAAAATTCTATCGCGTATTATTGTATAATATAAACATTCTTATTAACATGGATATATAATGAAAAAGATACCTTATGGACAAGCAGATTATAAAAGAATAAAAGAGGATAATTTCTATCTTATAGATAAAACTAAATTTATAGAAAAATTAGAAGATTTGAATGAAACTTATTTAATCTTTTTAAGACCTAGACGATTTGGTAAATCTCTTTTTATCTCTATGCTACACTATTATTATGATGTAAATTATAAAGATAACTTTGAAACACTTTACGGAGATACTTATATAGGTAAAA
>JAYEHQ010000052.1:0-13588 GCA_034659595.1 Campylobacterota bacterium | reverse complement strand
ATGGTGCGGATGAGAGGACTTGAACCTCCACGCCTTGCGGCACCAGATCCTAAGTCTGGCGTGTATACCAATTTCACCACATCCGCATGTGATATTGGAATTATAGCAGAGAAAACTTAATATTTTATAAGCTTACTGTTTTGTATTATTTTTTATTTTACCAACTAGAATACCACCTAATATAATTAGTCCTATACCCAAGAAAGTATAAAAATCAGGAAATTTATCTCCTAACATAAAGCCAAAGCCTATGGCAAATGGTATGTTTGTATAGCTAATTACACCTACAATTGAAGCATTTGAAAAACTATATGCCTTTGTTAATAACCACTGAGATAAAGTTGATATAGTTGCCATTAATATTATAAAAAACCAGATTTCTATAGTATTTGGTATTATAAATTTTGGGAATAAAAACAATATAGCTTTAGGTGCTTCAATATATGGTGCTATTAAAAATAATAATGCTGGTAAAATAGTTCCTATACCAACAAAAGATAAAACAATTATACGGGAATCATAAATATTTCTAATAGTTTTAATAGTAGCATAGGCAGATGCAGCAAAGAAACCGCCTAAAATTCCAAGTATATGTTCATAAGATAAAGTTAAACCAAAAGGTTTTGTTATAAAAATAATTCCTAAAAAACCTATAAATATAGCAAGTATAGTTTGTTTATTAAGCTGTTCTTTTAAAAAATAATAAGCTATAAGTGATACGAATATAGGCGATGTTTTATTGAGGGTGATCGCTTCACCTAAAGGTATAGTTGTTATGGTATAAAAAAATAAAATCATTGCTATAAAACCTAAAAGACCTCGGCTTAATAATAAATGGATTTTCCCTCCAGCTAGAGAAGGTGGTGTGTGTTTTAAAGCATAAAGTATAATAATAACACCAAATATATTACGGAAGAAAACAATTTCCAAGGCACTTAAATCTTCAGAAAGAATTTTAGCTATAGCACCATTAAAAGCTGAGATAAGAGCTGAGGCAAGCATAAATAATATGCCACTATCTATTTTTTTTATCAAAAAAAACCTTTTTAATTTAGTTTATACTATAAAAAAATTATTTATGAAAATAAAAACTATTTGAACCTGCTGGATTCTATTCCAATGTTTCTTATTTAATTATAAATTAAAGTGTTATAAAGATTTTTTAACTAAACTATAAAAAAAATAATAAGGAATGTGTTTTGAAAAGTAGAAAAAAAATATCAATAAGACTTAGTGCAGTTATGTTAAGTATGTTAGTTTTAATGATTGGTTTATTTGGCTATGGCATGAAAACTATGGGCATAAAAGATGCACAAGACAAAGCCGAAATGGCAGCAAACATAGTAAAAATGGGTTTAACTACACAAATGCTTCATGGGACTATGGATAAAAGGGGTGATTTTATTTCTCAAGTTGAAGCGATGGATAATATGGAAAAAATATGGCTTATTCGTGGAGAACTAATAGATAAGCAATATGGGGAAGGGAAACAAAATGAACAAGCTAGAGATGAGATTGATTTAGAAGTTTTAAAAAATGGAGAACAAAAAGTTAACTATGTTGATGATTTGTTTGCTGATGCTACATATCGTGTAACAATACCTTATCGTGCTGAAGAAATTGGTGCTATAAATTGTATTCAATGTCATGAAGCAAAAGTTGGTGATACGCTAGGAGCTATCTCACTTGTTATTGATATGAACAATACAAAAACTCAAAGTTTAAATATAATTATGTACACATCTATAATAGCTTTTTTCTTAATTATTTTTATTAATATCTTTTTTAATAGATTGATGGGACCTTACATGGCTATTTTTGATTCTATTAAAGATGTTATGAGTAAGGCTGAAAAAGGTGATTATTCTCATAGAATTTCAGATGAATCAATTAGTGGGGAGGCTAAAGAAGTTTCTAAATGGATTAATACATTATTAGTAAAACTGCAAAGTACTTTGATTGAAATAGACTCAAAAGTACAAATATTTTTAGCTAAAGATATTAATAAAGATTTAGATCCACTTATAGAGGTAAAAAGTACCGTAACAAGATTATCAAATGTTTATCTTTTCCGTCAAGCTATAGAACATGATGAACATTTAGAAGATGTATATTCTCGTTTAGTTACAGTACTTAGAAATGAGTTTAAATTAGATAATTTTAATCTTATCGAGATGGATACAATAACTAAAAAAGTTGAGATAATACATATAGAAAAAGAGTTGATTTGTGATGTTAAACAAGGTTGTAGAGCTGATAGAACTAGTTCAACTGTAGATTCTTGTTACTATAAAGATTTATGCAATAGAGTGACAACTTTAGAAAATAACTATATTTGTATTCCTTATACTATTTCAAATGAATTTGATATTGTTCTTTCAATTATAACAAATGATAAAAATGAATGTGTTGATGTACATAAAAATATACCACTAATTCAAGATTATATAGATGCTGCCAAACCTGAAATAGTTAGTAAAAAAATGACTCAAATTTTAGAAATGAGTGCTAGAACAGATGCACTTACGGGTCTTTACAATCGTAAATATCTTGAAGAGAGTATCAATAGAATTATAAAAGAGGAACAAAGATTAAATATATCTTACGGTATCTTATTAGCTGATATTGATCACTTTAAAATGATTAATGATAATCTTGGTCATGATGTAGGTGATGAAGCACTTCGTGTTATAGCTACAACTATGCAGGAAAATGTAAGAGATTCAGATATGGTTATCCGTTATGGTGGTGAAGAGTTTATAATTTTATTATACAATTGCGATCAAAGTTATTTAGAAAAAATAGCAGAAAATATTCGTGTCTCTTTTTCAAAGAAAAAAATTAAAGCTGGTGGTGGTGAATCTTTTTCTAAAACGATTAGTATAGGTGGAGCAATGTATCCAAACGATAGTGATAGTTTTTGGAAAGTTATTAAATACTCTGATATTGCTATGTACCACGCTAAAAACAATGGTCGTAATCAAATTAAAATCATAGATAAACAGATGAAAGAAGATGCTGATTTAGATGATGTTTATTAAAAAATATAGATTATAAAAAGGAATTTATTGTCATTTTCAAAACTAGGTCTTAACGACCATATACTTAAAGCTATAAAAGAACAAGGCTATACAAAGCCAACACCGATTCAAGCTCAAGCTATCCCCATAATACTTCAAAAAAAAGATATTTTGGCTGGGGCTCAAACAGGTACTGGTAAAACAGCTGGTTTTACACTTCCACTTTTAGAACTTTTATCTCGTTGTAAAAAAGTAAACTCTGCAAAAGGTAAACGAAAAGTTAGAGCGTTGATACTTACACCTACAAGAGAGTTAGCTGCACAAGTTGGTGAGAGTGTTGAGCTTTATGGTAAGCATCTCCCATATAAAACTTCTATTATTTTTGGTGGTGTAAAAATTAATCCACAAATCAATAAGTTAAGAAATGGTGTAGATATAGTCATAGCAACTCCAGGGCGTTTACTTGATCACATCTCACAAAAAACTATCAATTTATCTGAAGTAGATTTTCTTATACTTGATGAAGCAGATAGAATGTTAGATATGGGTTTTATAAATGATATAAAAAAGGTTTTAGCTTTACTTCCAAAACAAAAACAAACCTTACTTTTCTCAGCTACATACTCTGATGCTATTAAAAAACTATCAGATAAGCTTTTAAATGCCCCTGCACTTATAGAAGTGGCAAGAAGAAATACATCTTCAGAGATAGTACAACAAGCTGTATATCATGTTGATAAAGCTAGAAAAAAAGAGTTGTTATCTCATCTAATAAGTGATGGGAACTGGAAGCAAGTTTTAGTTTTTACAAGAACAAAACATGGAGCAAATCGTTTAACAGGACAACTTGAAAAAGATGGAATCACAGCAGCAGCTATCCATGGAAATAAAAGCCAAAATGCAAGAACAAAAGCATTAGCTGAGTTTAAAGAGGGTAAAGTTCGTGTACTTGTAGCTACTGACATAGCAGCAAGGGGTATAGATATAGATCAACTTCCTCATGTTGTAAATTATGAACTTCCAAATGTAAGTGAAGATTATGTACATCGCATCGGAAGAACAGGTCGTGCAGGAAATAAAGGTGAAGCTATCTCCTTAGTTTGTGTAGATGAAGATGAATTTTTAGCTAACATAGAAAAACTTATAAAAAAAGATATACCAAAAGTATGGCTAAAAGGGTTTAAACCTGATCCATCTATACAACCAGAACCTATAAATATGGGTGGTAATCGTGGTGCTAGAAATAAACCTAGAGGTGGTGGAAATTCTAGAGGAAATTCAAGAAATAGAAATCGTAATAGAAGTAGATAATTAAATAAAATTATTAAAATATTTAGGGACTTTAGTCTCTAAATAATATTTAGGTCTAAGTAAACTACCCTCTATAAATCCAACATGACCACCTTTTTTATGAATCTCTAATTTTACGAATTTAGATATTTCATCTTCATTTGGTAAAATTTCTGGTGTCATAAATGGGTCATCAAGAGAATAAATAATTAAAGTATCTGTTTTTATATTTTTAAGATATTGTTTAGAACTACATTTCGTATAATAATCTTGTGCAGATTCAAAACCGTGTATTTTAGCAGTATAAACATCATCAAATTCCCAAAAACTAGATATATTTTTCACATCTTCTTTTTTTATGTTTATTAAAGATTCCATATCGTGAATCTCATATTTTTGTTCTAAAAGTTGATTTAGATTTTTTAATAAATGTCGTTGGTATATTTTAGAAAAACCACTATTAATTTTATCCGCACCAATATCAAGTTGCATCGGTGCAGATACTGATATACAAGCACTAAATGGTGATTTATCCCCTAACTCTCCTAAAAGTTTTAGAAGCATATTGCCACCAAGAGAAAAACCAATACTAAAAAGTTTAGATATTGGAAACCTCTTTTTTACACTATCTATAAACTCTATAGCATCATCAGTTTTGCCACTATGATAAGCTGTTTCTTTTAAGTTCATAACACCAGAACAAGTACGAAAGTGCATCACTACAGAGTTATAACCTTGTCTGTCTAACTCTTGCATCAAACCATGTATATATGGTGATTTATATGAACCACTAAGCCCATGAAATAAAATAACGATAGGTTTTAAGGGGGATGGTTTTTTATACCAATAAGGTTCTAAAAAATCACCATCACTAAGAGTAAATCTTTCAACTACAAACTCATGTGATGGAAATTTTCTAAAAAGTGAAGCATAAATAGTTTGAATATGTTTATTTTTTAGGAACATTTGGTGTTTTCAATGGGATAAAAGCCTTAAAACGCTCTATTTAAAGCTGAAAAAAGTGCTTTTATAGATGCTGTAGCTATATCATTATCAGCCCCTACTCCAAAGCAAGAAAGTATAGTTTCATTTTGTACTTCTATATATGCTACAGCTTTTGCAGAACTTTTATCTCCACACGAGTGTTCTGAGTATGATGCGATAACAAAATCATGTTCATAGTCTTGCATCAATGCACTTTTACAAGCATCTACAGGACCATTACCCTCACCTGTTGCTATAAACTCTTTACCATTATTTGTATATGCTAGTGTACATTTTGATACACCTTTCACTGAAGAAACTGTAAAGTCGATAAGAGTTAATTTTTCAACCACATTAAAATATGTGTCTTTGAAAATTTCAGCTATTTCGTTTGCTTCTAAAACTTTACCTTTTGTATCGGTTACAGATTGAACTATTCTTCCAAACTCTGGATGCATTTTCTTTGGAAGTTGGTAGCCATAGTTTTTCTCTAAAATATAAGCTACACCACCTTTACCAGATTGAGAATTGATGCGGATGATACTCTCATAACTTCTACCAACATCTTCAGGGTCTATAGGTAGATATGGAACTTCCCAAAATGAATCTTCTTTTGCTTTTTGAAAAGCAAGACCTTTGTTTATAGCATCTTGATGTGAACCTGAAAATGCAGTATAAACAAGTTCACCAACATAAGGATGCCTACAATGTGTATCTATCTCTGTACATCTCTCAACCACATCTAAAACTTCATTTATATCTGTAAAGTTAAGAGTTGAGTCTATCCCTTGTGTAGTCATATTTAAAGCTAAAGTTATTATATCTACATTACCAGTTCGCTCACCATTACTTAAAAGTGTACCCTCAACTCTATCAGCTCCAGCTAAAAGGGCAAGTTCAGTAGCAGCTACTGAAGTTCCTCTATCATTATGAGTATGAGTGGAAATAATCACATTTTGGCGATTATCTAAGTTCCTTGCCATCCATTCTATTTGGTCAGCATATATATTTGGTGTAGCCATCTCAACAGTAGCTGGTAAGTTTATGATTACTTTTCTTGCATCACTTATCCCCCATCTAGCAGTTACAGCATTACTTATCTCTACAGCAAATTCTAGTTCAGTCCCTGTAAAACTCTCAGGTGAATATTCTAAGAAAATTTTACCATCATGATTTTGTTCATACTTCTTAACTAAATCAACACCATTTAAAGCAAGATTAATTATCTCCTCTTTACTTTTTCCAAATACTATTTTTCTTTGTGCTACAGATGTTGAATTATATAGATGTACAGTAGCTTTTTTTACACCTTTTAGTGCTTCAAATGTTTTAGCTATAAGATGCTCTCTAGCTTGAACCAAAACTTGTACAGTTACATCATCAGGAATTAATTTATCATCAACCAATCTTCTTAAAAAATCAAATTCTACTTTAGATGCAGATGGAAAACCAACTTCTATCTCTTTAAATCCAAGTTTTAGTAAGAGTGTAAATAATTCAAGTTTTTTGTTCATATCCATAGGGTTGATAAGTGCTTGATTTCCATCTCTTAAATCTACACTACACCAAGCAGGAGCTTTTGTCATAACATTACTAGGCCAAGAACGATTTGGCAAATCTATTTGTGGATATGGGCGATATTTACCCGTTTTTATATTGTTCATGCTGAACCTTTTAACTTAAATTGCTGATAATTACACTCTTACATAATATATTATCAAGTTTGGAATTATATCAAATTAATAAGTTATTTTTTTCTTAACTTTAACTTAAGTAAAATCTATTTTTTTCTAAATAAGAGTATTTTTATCCGATTTAATTATAATTTCAGCAACAAAAAAAGCAAGAAGCAACAAAAATGCAAAAGTATTTTGAGCTTCCTGCTTTTAAAAAAATTAAGGAATTAAAAAATGGCAACAGTAACTTTCAAAAATGATATTGTATGTAACTTAGCAGGTACAGAAGTAAATGTTGGTGATACAGCACCAGTAACTACAGTAGTTAATTGTGATCCAATGCTTCAAGATGAGCAAATCGGTGGAGAAGGTAAAGTTCAACTAGTAGTAGCAGTACCATCTTTAGATACAGGTGTATGTGACGCTGAAACTAGAAGATTTAATACAGAAGCTGCATCTTTAGAAGGTGTTGAAGTTCTTACTGTTTCTATGGATTTACCATTTGCATCAGCTAGATGGTGTGGAGCTGCTGGAATTGAAAACTTAAAAGTTTGTTCTGATTTCAGAAACAAAGATTTCGCTAACAACTATGGTGTTCTTTTAGCTGATGGTCCTTTAGCTGGTATCACTGCAAGAGTTATCTTTGTAATTGGTAAAGATGGTAAAGTTTCTTATAAGCAAGTTGTTCCAGAAATTACAACTGAGCCTAACTATGAAGAAGCATTAGCTGCTGCAAAAGCTGCTTGTTAATCATTTAATTTTATAAAATTTTCAAAGCAATAAGGCTATTAAGGTGTCCTCTTGATAGCTGTTTTTAAGTACTTTTTGTACTTAAACTTTTTCTCTCCTATTAAATAGCTAGCTTATTCACTAGCTATTTTTAAAATCTACTTCATTGAATTTAACTCTTGAAATCATTACTATATACAACGGTCTCTTTATATGTTAAAATTAGGAAACCCAAGGAGTTATATGTAAAAGAAACTACTAGTTTATTACTTATGAAAAAAATCATAGATATGCAAGAAGACTTGCTGTTGGTATTTTGTGATTCTAAACCTATACTAGCTAATAATGCTTTTTTAGTTTTTTTTAATGTAACATCAATGGATGATTTTAATAGTTCTTTTAAAAAATTTGTTGATTGTTTTGTTGAACATCCATTGTATTTTAATAAAACAAAAATTCCATGTGCTAAAAGTTGGATTGAAGCAATATTGGAACTTCAAGAAAATGAGAGAATTGTAAGTATGATTACACCAAACTTTGAGCCTCATGCTTTTTTTGTTGAAGTAAGTACTGAAATTGAAAAATATGTAATTATAAAGTTTAAAGATATTACACAGATTTTGATTAAAAGAATTATGATTGATAATGCCAATATCCCATTGTTTGATAATTTAGAGTTTGATGATATTACAGATATTGTTAAGCTTTTACACCTTAAAAGTTTTAATAAGGATGAGATAATTATGAAAGAGGGTTCATTGGGATCTTCAATGTACTTTATTGTAGATGGTAGTGTTCTCGTTCATAATAAAAATGTGCATGTAAGATTACAAGAAGGTGATTTTTTCGGTGAAATAGCATTGTTGAAAAGTATCCCTAGAATAGCAACTGTAAAAGCTATTTCTAATTGTAAAGTTTTAGAACTAACAACACATGATTTTCATAGTTTTCTAAAAACAAAACCAGAGCTTTTAAAAGAGATAGAACAAGTTGCTAGCAACCGTCAAAATGATTCAAATTAGAATAGTAGTTATTTTTAAAATCATTATCTAAAACTTCTATCTCTAGCTCTAAATTTATTTTAAATTTTTCATATACTCTTTTATGAACTTCTTTTATAAGAAAAATAGCATCATTAAAATTTCCATTTCCATGATTTACCAAAAAATTTGCATGAACTTTACTAAACTCCATATCACCAACTCTAAAACCTTTTAATCCGACCTCTTCTATAAGTCGCCCAGCATAATCACCTTTTGGATTTTTAAAACAACTTCCAGCACTTGCAAGAGTGGGTTGATTTTTTCGCATCTTTTGAAACAAGATAACTTTTTCTTTATCAAAACCATTACTTATTTTAAATGTAGCTTCTAAGATAGGCTCATTTATATCTGTATATCTATATCCATAACTTATATTTTCTTTATTTTTATCATCACTACAAGTTTTTATAGAGATAAGATTGTTGAAAATTTCATACTCTTTTAAACCTGCATTCATTTTAATAAGTCCACCCAAAGTACCTGGAAGATGCGATAAAAATTCAAAATTTGCAAGATTATTTTTTTTACAAAAAGAAGCTATTTTTCCACTAGGTGTAGCCCCACCAATTTTTAACTGATTATTTTCAAGTTTTATATAATCAAATTTTTTTGAAAGTTTCATGATGGGAGGGGGATTGTTTCCTATAAGGATATTGTTACATGAACCAATAAGATAAAATTTTTCACTAAAATCATTGCAATTTTCTAAAATTTTTATATCTAAAATTTCACCTATTTTTAAAGATGAAAACTTAGAAAAATCAATACGCTTTATCATTCTATAAACTCTGGAATCATATTAAATATACCAGTTGCAAAGTCAATAGTAGTATTTAACATCCAAGGCATAGTTAAAATAATAACAACAACAACACCTATAATTTTAGGGATAAAACTTAAAGTCATCTCATTTATCTGTGTAGTTGCTTGAAATATACTTACAGATAAACCGATAAGCATACCAGTTAAAAGTCCTGGAAGTGCAAGCATTAGTGCTATTTTAAATGTTTCTACACCTATAGAGACTAGTTTTGCTTCCATAAATGCTAAGAGTTCCTAAGTTCGTCATACTCAGTTGGGATAAGATAATCTTGCACAGTTACTTTTTCATCATAAAAACCATGCTCATAACCTATCTCAAATAGTTTATTTATCGCTTTGTACTGAATATCACTCAAAGAGATTGATTCATCATTTGCATAAAGCTCAAGATATTTATCAAGAGTTGGTGCATCTATACGAACTAAGTCTCTCTCTAAAAGCATTTGAGAAAGTTTAGCTTTATGATCTCTAGCTACTTTTACAGCTTTTGTTAAAGTAGCTTCATACTCGATAGCTTTATTTAGAGGTAATGAACGCCTAATTGCCATACCACCAAGAGGAAGTGGTAAATCATCACCAGCCAATTCTTGCCAAATATCCCACATCTCTCTTTGCACTTCTAACTCATCATCATAAGTTAAAATAGACTCATGAATTAATACACCAGCATCTACAACACCATCAATCACAGCTTGTTCAATCTCTAAAAAATTCATATAAGTTATTCTAGCATCAGGGTAAGCTATACGAAAAAGCATAGCATTTGTAGTGTGTTGTCCACTAAGTGCAACTTTAAAATTTCGTTTTAGTTTTTTGTCTTTTCTTTTTACAACTTTAGGTCCATAACCCTCACCAAAACTTACAGCAGTTCTAAGTGGAGCATATTCATCTTTAATATGCGGATATAAAGCAAAGCTAATAGCTACAATGTCATAAACACCATTAAGTGCATCTTCATTTAAAGTTTGAATATCTTTAGCGATGTTATCAAACTTAGTATCTTTCATATCTACCCAGCCAAACTTAATAGCATAGTACATAAAAATATCATCGGCGTCAGGGGAGTGAGCAATTAGTGTTTTTTTCATAAAAAGATTATAACAATTTTTTAATTAAGTTCACTTATTTACAAAATAAATTGTTATAATTTAATTTAGAGATTCCCTATGCACAATAAATTTTGGAGTTATATATGTCATCAACAAGTAGTAAGGTTTTTTTTCTTATATTTATTATGCTTAGTTCTTTAACTTTAGCAACAATTATAAATGTTGCTTTAAATTTTAGGACATTTTCTAAAGAGGTGGCTATTGATAAGGCAAACTCTATTGCTGAATCTGTAAGGGATGGTTTAACGGCTCATATGGTCAATGGAACTATGGATAAAAGGGAATTATTTTTAGAAAATATGATTAAACATCAGGATGTACAAAATCTGCATTTATTTAGATCAAAAAATGTTATAAAACTTTTTGGTGATGGATCAAATCAAGAACAAATTTATTCAGAACTAGAAGCTAAAGTAGTAAATACTGCACAGAGTAGTTTTTTACTAAAAGAAACATCTGACAGTGCTATTATAACTATAGTAATACCATATATAGCTACAAAATATTCAAATCCTAATTGTTTAACTTGTCATACAAATGCTAAAGAGGGGGATGTGCTAGGTGTTATTAGTATGGATGTTGAGATAGCATATATTCGTGCAAATAGTATTATGATAATTTTTAAAATTCTTCTAATAAGTATTGTATTTCTAATTATAGCTATGTTTTTAGCTAAACATTTTATAAAACCATACATAAAATTATTTGATGATTTAGAAGAGGGTATCTCTAAAGCATATAGAGGTGATTTTTCACACTATGTTGAAACAAATTTATCTGATGAGGCTGGAAAAGTAGCTTCAAGACTAAATGAATTGAGTGAAATATTTAGATTCAAAAAAACTATAGAATTAGATGATAATAAAGAGATAATATATAATCGATTAGCTCATATACTAATGGATAATTTTAATATTAAAAATTTTGTATTTATGGAGATAGATAGTAACAAACAAACTAGGGAAGTTGTTTATACTAGTAGAGAAAAAGATAATTTACCAGAAGATATGTTTGGTTCTCAAGCTAATGATTGTCGTGCTTATAGAACAGATGGTGATGTTTTATCAACAGAGTTTTATCAAATTTGTTCCACTTGTTTTAAAGAAGGTTGTGAGTTTTTGTGTATTCCATTTAATATAAATGAAGATTATTCTATTGTATTACATATTAGAAGTAATTCTGTTACAGAAATTGAAAAAATTAAATATATTGAACCAATTATAAAAAATTATTTTGAATTGGCTCAACCTATTTTAGAGAGTAAATATTTAATGAATATTTTAAAAGAAAAAAGTTTAAAAGATGGTTTAACTGGACTTTATAATAGAAGATATTTAGAAAATTTAATAGAAAATACAGATAGACAATATGTTGTATTAATGATAGATATTGATTTGTTCAAAAGTGTTAATGATACATATGGACATGATATTGGAGATAAAGTTATTATTGGTTTATCTAAATTTCTACAAAATTCTATAAAGGGATCTGATGTAGCTATAAGGTATGGAGGGGAGGAATTTATAGTAATTTTTTATGGTATTTCAATCGACAACGCTTTTAAAATTGCTGATGAATTGAGAGACTCTTTTTCAAAAATATATTTTGAGACAGGTGAGGAAAATATAAGAAAAACTATAAGTATTGGGATGGCAACTTTTAATGCAGATAGTACTGTTCCTATGCAGGTTATAAAATATGCAGACAGAGCTTTATATCAAGCTAAAAATACAGGAAGAAATAAAGTAGTGATTTTTAAAAATAATATGGATAATGAATAGTTTAATAAAATTTAGCTATAAATATGACAAAATGAAATATTTTAAAAAAAAATCATTATTTTATATATAATACAATAAATAAAAAGAGGATTCAATATGGATGCAAATAAACAAAAATCATTAGACTTAGCTATGAAACAGATAGATAAAGCATTTGGTAAAGGTGCTTTAATGAGACTTGGGGATAAAGATTTTGAACCTATTAAAGCTATAAGCACTGGTTCTATTGGACTTGATTTAGCACTTGGTATCGGTGGAGTTCCTCAAGGAAGAGTTATTGAAATTTATGGACCTGAATCTTCTGGTAAAACAACTTTAGCACTTCAGATAACAGCAGAGTGTCAAAAAGATGGTGGTGTTTGTGCATTTATAGATGCTGAACATGCACTTGATGTTGTATATGCTAAAAATCTTGGTGTAGATGTAGATAACTTACTTGTTTCACAACCTGATTATGGTGAACAAGCACTTGATATTGTTGAAACTGTTGCAAGAAGTGGAGCTGTTGATTTGATAGTGGTGGATTCAGTTGCTGCTTTAACACCAAAGGTTGAACTAGAGGGTGAAATGACAGATCAACAAGTGGGTGTTCAAGCTCGTTTAATGTCTAAAGCTCTTCGTAAACTTACAGGTGTTTTATCGAAAATGAACTGTACAGTTATATTTATCAATCAAATTCGTATGAAAATAGGGATGATGGGCTATGGTTCACCTGAAACTACTACAGGTGGAAATGCTTTAAAATTTTATTCATCTGTTAGAATAGATATTAGAAGGATAGCATCTCTTAAACAAGGTGAAAATCAAATTGGTAATCGTGCTAAAGCAAAAGTTATTAAAAACAAAGTAGCACCACCATTCCGTCAAGCTGAGTTTGACATAATGTTTGGAGAGGGAATTTCTAAAGAGGGTGAGTTAGTTGATTATGGTGTAAAACTAGACATCGTAGATAAAGCTGGAGCATGGTTTAGTTATAAAGATGGAAAACTAGGTCAAGGTAGAGAAAATGTTAAACAAAAATTTAAAGATGAACCAGAACTAGCAAAAGAGATAGAAGATAAAATAAAAGAAGCAATGGGAATAAGCAATGTAAATATGATGGAAGCTGCCGAAGTTGCTGATGCGGATGTTTAA